>NZ_DS989858.1:83803-186689 GCF_000155555.1 Coleofasciculus chthonoplastes PCC 7420 | reverse complement strand
ATCATTTATTTTCGTCCTTAAATTCAGATAACACAGAATTTTCTGAATCAACTTGACGGATGACCAGTTTTATTGTTTTTAAGAGGTAAACTGGAATAAAGTTTGGAAACTTGCTTTAAAATTGGCAGAACGGTTCCGGGCATATTTGCGCCAACGAACAGGTACATTTGCCCTGATTCGGTAAGGTGGGCAAAATTTTGTCCACCTACTTACTGCCGATTGAGATCTGAACTGAAAAGAGCGATCGCCCTTACTCGACATCATCGGGTTCAACCCCCAACTCCCGCAATCGTGCTGCTAATCGTTCTGCCCTTTCCCGTTCCGCAACTGCCCGTTCCTGCGCCTCGACAGCCTCTTCTTCCGGCGTTAAAATCAACTCTCCCTCAAGTGTCATCCACCGTAACCACAAACGGTTAATTCCTCGAAAACTTCCCTGCCATAGTCCTAAACTTAACCCTAACTCCGGCATCAATAAGCGATTATCAATCATGTTCATCGGTTCGTAATGACCCCCGACTAACTGAAACGCCTGAAGTTCATTGGTATAACGACTAAAAACAATTGAGTACGGAATTCGCAAAATCTGCTCATAAACCTGCCACTTTGTCGGTGGATTTCCAGGTGTTTGCACCGTTTGACCCAAATCTTCCTCTTGTGTACCGGGAGACAATAATTCCACCACTACATAAGGATTGATTACTTCTTGCCACACCACATAACTTAAGCGTAAATCTCGCCCTTCATATAACCGAGGTATTCCCACTACCCCAAACCAATCGGGGCGTTTGTACCACTGAGGATGGTTCACATCATAGTAAAGATTCAAATCACAAGCCGAAAATACCAACTCCGGATTCCAGTTAGCGGGTTGAAAGGTAAGAAATAATAGTAGGGGTTGTAAAAAATGAAACTCGTCTGGCAATCCAGGTTCCTCCGGGTTGTCACTCGGTAAATCATACATTGTGGGTAAGGTTTGCCGAGGCGAAAGGGGGGGATCAGTTTGAGTGGGAAGGTTAACCATAAGTAGGGGTTGCTGAATAAGTTTTGTGGTGGGGAAAGGCAATAGGGAATAGGCAATAGGGAATAGGCAATAGGGAATAGTAAGGGTTGGAGAATCCTTAACATTCTTAGTACAGGGTACAGAATTTATATCCAGGTACTTAAGGGTTAATCGCTGTTCGATTACAAATGACCAAGGACAAATGACAAATGACGATCAGCACCTTTAACTTTAGATTGTGTCCATCTACTTAATCGCTGACTTGAGAGATTGACAAAACTCCTCAATCGCTTTTAATCCTTCAGTCGGGGTTCCTTCGGCTAAACGCTTCACAAAAGCACTCCCCACAATTACTGCATCTGCACCCCACTGTTTCACCTGTCGCGCTTGTTCGGGTTGGGAGATACCGAAACCGACTCCGATGGGTTTGTCAGTAACCGCCCGCATTTCCCCGAGTAAATCGGGGACACTGGATGCAACTTGGCTTCTCATCCCGGTGACGCCTGTAACGCTGACGAGGTAAATAAAGCCCTGGGATTTTTTCGCGATCGCGTCAATTCTAGCTTTCCGACTGGTGGGTGCGACTAACAAAACCACTTCGATGCCAATTTCAGTCGCAGGCTGGATCAGGGATTCGGCTTCCTCTAAGGGTAAATCCGGTACCACTAACCCGGCGATTCCAGCAGCAGCAATTTGTTTTAAAAAGACTTCAATTCCCCGATTGAGAATTGGGTTGTAATAGGTAAATAGAATAATCGGTGCTTTTAGATCGGGGGTTACTTCCTGCGCGATCGCGAGGACATCATCCAATCGTACCCCCCGTTTCAATGCTCGTGTCGCCGCCGCTTGAATCGTGGGACCATCAGCCAAGGGATCGGAATACGGCACACCTAGCTCTATCATATCTGCCCCTGATTTGTCAAGGACTCGCAAAGCTTGAGCCGTGGTGACTAAATCCGGGTCACCTGCTGTGATAAAGGGAATAAAGGCACATTCAGAGCGCTGGCGTAGAGTCTCGAAGCACTGGGAAATTTTGGTCATCGGTTAGGGAACAGGGAACAGGGAACAGGGAACAGGGATTTCCAATTCATCATGGGTTGATTTATTCAGACTCTTGTTCCAATTCAGCTTGTAACTGAGCAAGTTCTTCTGGGGTCATCTCTTCGAGACGCTTTTGCAAGACAGCATCCTCGTACTCTTTCAGTTGCTGGTTATAAGTCATCTTGTGAGACCCCACTCGGAACAGATATGTGAGTACCCAGCCGAGTAAACCGCCGACTAAGAGGGCTTGACTCCAAATCCCGGCTTTCATCTCATCCAAACCAGCAACCTGTAAGAGGAGATACATAATACCACCAGCCGCAAACACGCCGATGGCAATTCCGATCGCATCAATTCGTCGCATTTGTGATTAAGCTTGGATCTGACGCTTCTTGGGGCGGAAGTTCAGGAATGGGCTGAACAGGATTAATCCAGGGAAGAAGAAGAAGACGAGGAAGTACATGAAGCTACGCTCAAAGGAGCTAGCCACATACCAGCGCTGTTTGAGATAAAAGTATGTGACCAAGGGAACGACAACCAGGTAGAGTCCACCTAAAGCGAGATAGAGTAGTGCAACAATCATAGTGTGATGGTCTTATAGCGGTAACGGGTCTCTAAAATACAGGCGATCGCATAATATCGCATAATCAAGAGGTGAATGGTTTCCTGTCAGGCTACCCTAAACCTCCTTGATCGCCCCTACTATATTACCTTGTCCAGGTTCCTCAAATTTTCTAGTTGCCAATCTGCCCCATTTAATGTTCAAATAGACAAATGCGGAGGTTTTGATGTAAACTTCAATACCGAAGCACAACCCGAAAGGGGGGCGTGGCGGAATGGTAGACGCTACGGACTTAAGTAAATTGAGCCTTGATGGAGAAATCTGTCAAGTGGATGCTCTCAAATTCAGGGAAACCTACGTCTGAAAACAGATAAGGCAATCCTGAGCCAAGCCGATAAAAGAGTGGAGTTATGGGTTAAACCAACTAACTCAAAACCAGGCTCACTGGAGCGAAGCGACAGGTCAAAACCATGTCCTAGAGCGAAGCGAAGGATCGGAAGGTGCAGAGACTCGACGGGAGCTACCCTAACGTAAAGCCGAGGGTAAAGGGAGAGTCCAATTCTCAGATGCTAGTGAAGGCAGTAGCGAAAGCTACAGTGAGAATGAAAATCCGTTGACCGTAAAAGGTCGTGAGGGTTCAAGTCCCTCTGCCCCCATCTTAAGCAAATAATTGTCATGCTGAACGGAGCGATTCGCGGATTGAAGAATTTTGTCCGAGGTTTCGCTTCCGTTTTGTCTGGTTCCAGATTTGATATCACCTACGAAGAAGTGCGAGTGGCTTGAACCAGTAATTTAGTCAGTTGAGTGAGTTGCCGTTTATCAAAGGCTTTGACGATCGCTTTAGCTGCCGCTTTGGGTTCCACGGTAATCGTAATCTGCTTACCACCGCCTTTGCTGGGGGTAGCTGTTGCCAACTTCTGTAACGCCGGACTTGCCTTGACAGCACTCTCTTTTCCTTGTTGGACTTGATCGCTAGCTTGTTTGAGTTCTTTAATAATCACAGGTGCGAGAGAGTGGAACGAATTTTGCGAATTCGCGATCGCATCAGAAGCATTTTTCACCAAAATTTGCCAGGGTTCAACTGTTTGGGCAAGTTTCGCTAGCTTATGACAATTCTCTTGCAGCTTTTGACGATTGGCGGGTGTGTCTGATTGTTTGAACAATTGCAACATTTGCTTGAGGATACCTGTCACCTGAGCAGAAAAGTTCTCAGGTGCTTGACCCGTCGCTTTCGCTCCACCCTTTGCTGATTTTGCCGGAGCTGCGCTTGCTGGTTCTCCACCACTAATTAACCGTTCCAGGTACGTCTGCAATTCCTTAAACGTCGGTTCGGCAGCTTGCACCATTTTATCGGCTTCATCATCCCGGAGACCAAAGGGTCCTTGAAGTTGTTCGATCAGGTCTTTGAGAGTGTCGTAGCCTTGTAAGAATAAACTCTCGACATGGCGATCAAGCTTAACGGGATGTTCTTTGAGAATCTTCAAACAATCCTCTAAGCGGTGGGCAACTTTTTGTAGACTGCTAAAGCCTAGCATTGCCGCCCCCCCTTTGACCGAATGAGCCGCACGGAACATCTCATTGACCATCTCTGGGTCTTGGGCACTTTCCTGCACATTCAATAACCCTTGTTCGAGGGTATCAAGGTGTTCTTTCGCCTCTTCGATGAAATAACCTAAGATTCGTTGCTGATTCCCCCCATCCACGGCAGTTTTCCCTAATCCAAACAACTATGTATACACACAACCTACAAAGGTTATGGTCTCTATTCTATTGCCAACAGGTTTAATCCCATTGCAGTCTACCAATAAAACTCTTTCTTTAGATTACCTGAATTTGCCGTACAGCCGTAAATGCTGAGTAGCTGACTCCAGCCGTCCCTTCACCAGGATGGGTAGAATCTCCCACCAACCATACGTGATTAATGGGGGTGCGAGTAGCAAAGCCAAAGGGACCGAATGTCGGGACTCGCTGACCAATTCCGCCGACGATTCCTTGATGGCGTCCGGTGTAATAGGCAAAGGTGCGGGGTGTTGCTGTTTCTTGGTGGATAATGGTTTCTGGAGTTAAGTCAAAATACTGACCTAGCCGTGCGATCGCCTCTTGGGTATAATCTTGTTTTAACTGGTCATAATCCTCCTGAGAACCTTGCCACCACAGTCGGGTATCGGTAAACGAGGAGGCAATAATCGTGGCTTTTCCCTCTGGGGCGCGACCATCACCGGGTTGACTAACCGAGACAAATAAAGAGTTATTTTCACCAATCTCACTGTCGTAATCGTAGAGAAATTGCAGGTGCGGCGGACAACCTGCCGGAATAGCGTTTTGGTCAACCCCTAGATAAATGACAAAGGCACCTGATCCTGGTGGTAATTTATCGACGCGACGCTGATATCCCTTGGGCGCTTGGTTTCCCAGTAACTTGACCAGGTTTTGGGCGGTGACATTTGCCACCACTTCATCGGCTGATTCTGTCCAAACTTGTCCTGTTTTCTGATTTCTCACCTCGACGCCCGTCACTTTGCCCCTGGAAACCTGAATCTGTTCCACGCTATGACGCATCAGCAGTTTACCACCCCATTTCTCCAAGGCGGCGACTAGGCGATCGCTCAACACTTGCATACTCCCCTTCAGGTGGAACAATCCTTGAGGTTCTTGGGAAACGCCGAGGGCTGTCGCCGCATACAATAAAGCGGTTTCATCGGCATCCACTTGAGAATACAGCTTCAGTTGTAAATCCAGAAATGTCCTCAAACGCTGATTGTCATAGAGTCGATAGCCGCGCAATGCATCTCCCACCGTCATAAACGTAAACGGTAGCGTAATCAGGGTATCTGGACGCACCGCTGAGATTAATTGCCACAAATCCCAGAGGTTTCGTGGGGGTAATACGGGATCACGGGATTGAAATCTCCAACTGGCATTGAATAGAGTGGTCATCAGTTGCCAGAAGGGTTCACTCCCCGGAAATTGCCGTTGCCGTTCTTTTGCCCATTTTTCTGGGTCGCGCCAAACGTTAATCGGTTCAGTTTCGCCAGGGAGAAATACGGCACAAGCGGGATCACAGGGAGTCGCGGTAGGTAAGTCAATTTCTAACTCCTGGAAAATTCGCTGATGAATGCCACCTAGTTCTAAACCTGCCACTTGGGTTGCACCCACATCAAAGGTAAAGCCGCGACGCTTGAACGTGGAGGCACAGCCGCCAGGGACAAAGGCTTGGTCGAGGACTAACACTGAGTAACCTCGACGGGCAAGAAGTGCGCCAGCCGTTAGACCCCCAATTCCTGCACCAATGACAACGACGCGATGGGTTAGAAGCTGTTTGTTAATTTCTGGACACATCTAGACATTTCTTCCCGTTTGGGTACTTTTCACCCATAGCTGTAGCCATCCTTTCGATGAATTGGTTTTTCGACATATTCGAGTTTGATGCCAATCCGTTTTTTGCCAGTTGTCGGATAGATCTCACCTCTACCGTTGCTGTATGGGCAAAGTCGAGCAACATAAGTTCCTGTGTTCACACCTTTTGGGATGATCGTTTTCACGATGTCGCCAGTACAGAAGCCATGAATCGGACGCAATGGGCGATACTTGTGCGGATAACCTAGTCTATCGGTTTGGCATCGTTGTCGTCCGCCTTGACCCGTTGCTTTGACTTGCAGAATCTTATTGGTCAAAACTGTGAGCATTTCGGTTACACCAACACAAGCAGCATCTAACCAATGCGCTTTATCGAGTCCTAACCGAGTGCGGTTATATTTGGTTTGTCCACCTGTCCCGGTCGTCACGGGTAGTTCCATTGCCTTGAGCGTCTCGAATAACTTCGAGCGCGTTACGTTAACCGCAGCAGCATCTTTCAGGGGCGTTTTGGCTTGTTTGAGAATGCGGTTCTCTAGTTCGGGTTTACCTTTGAGAAAGTCTTTCAGGTATGAAGTCCCTTTCTTTTGGTTGCACTTTTCACAGGCAAGACACAGGTTAGAAACACGGTCAGAACCGCCCTTGGCGCGTGAAATGATATGTTCGACTTGCAATGGAACGCCTTTTTTTGAGCAGTAAGTACATTTGCGTCCCCATTTTTCTAGAAGATACTCTCGTACCTCGAAACCGAAGAGAGTCCCTTGCTGGTATTGGACTCCTGAGATTTCTGGGTTCTCCATCTGCTGCATATCAAATCGGACTAATTCCTGTCTGATTTCAGCGATGGGTGCAAATTGGCAAAGCCTTTTCACCCAAGTTTCAATCGTCAAAACACGGTGCATCAAGCTAGGTGCTAACCACCCCTTTGAGCGCTTGCAGTTCAGAAAACGAGCTTGACGGTAACGAGTATTGCGCCCTCTTCGTCCCTGGCGAACCGCTCTACGTGTTAAAAGAGCGTCTTTAATCTGTTGCCCTCGGTGTTCAAGTTCCATGCCCCAGACAACTTCATCCCGGTTGTTCACCAGTGCAATTCCGCTCGTTTTGGAGCCTGGGTCAATCTTGAGTGTGAGCGGATAGGTAATGATGTTTTCTACCACTCGATTCATGATCAATGTGAATGGATAACGACGAAACACCGCCGCCTTGCCAGCTTCCATCAATTTCCTTGCCTGTGCTGGATGAATTGGATTCATCGGTGTTTTATTGGCATCAATCAAAAAAACATAGTTTGACATGATTTGTTGGGTCGGTTTGACCAGTCCAAAGTAAAGTAATGTTAGCTTCGACAATGCTTCTAAGGCTTGTTATGGAGTATCAGAGGGCTTCTCTTCGATGTCTCGCCTTTCGTTGATAGTTCCGACAGTGCCAAAAACTAGCGTTCATTCTTGGGTGTCATGACCAAAAAAGCGTAGCCAACCTTGCCAGATGGTAGGTTACTCTTTTTTACGGCTGAGTCTGCACGCTCACCCCACCTACCCAAAATGCTTAGTTTTGGGTAGTTGTGGGTAGACATTTACGAGCGGTTTGAGGAGTAGAAACGCTGGGCATGATTATTGCTCTACATTGCTTAATATATCTTAATATAAAACCTTTTGTTTAAGGATAGCATCGATCATTGGACATCCCCATAGTCTATTTCTGATTGTGCTTTTGCCAGTTTCCGCCGACGCGCCGCATCAGGTAAGCCACGCCAAAATCGCCATTTGGATGTGCCGCTAACAGTTCCCCCAACTCAATCACCTGCGCCCCTAACTCATTCCCTAATTTTTCCGCCGTGGCTTGGCGTTCTTTTTGCCAAAGTTGCTGTTCTCGTGTTTTACTTTGCCATTCGTTGGTAAAGAGTTGCTCAACTATGGTATGGAGTCCCAACCTTTCGAGAATGTCCCACTCCCCGTAATCGCACCAAATCCCGCGACAGTGAGAACACCGTTCCACATAAAAGGGCGTCTTGAGATTAACTTTAGCGCGAGAGAGATAGCGCTGGCACTCTGGACATAATGCGGCTTTGGCATCGAAAGGGGACTTGACAAAATCCACATTTAGTGATTCAGGGGGGAGGTCAGGCATTTTCTGATCAGACGGTTGACTTGCCTGCCATGCTTCATACTCTTTGGCAGGAATCCAGGTGCCTTTACACTCTTGGCAATACTTCACGGCAAACTGATGCTCTAAATAGCCGTCTAGGAGTGGGACTTTTCTACATTTAGGACATTGCACCGATTTTCTTCCTCAAAGCACCTGTAACTTATCCTAATTCGGCGAGAATACCTTAACCATGCCCTCGAACGAAGTTTAGGGTCGAAACTCCCTCGACAGGACTGGACTGGAGCGCTACAGTTGAAGCATAGCACTACAGTATTGAATCAGGGTGTTCAGGCGATCGCGGATGATAGCCACCCTAGACTGAACGGTTGCAGAATGTCGCGCCGTCCGCAACATTAACATATCAGTTTCTAGAAGTCGGATATGTCTATGGATTTCGGTTTGCCTAGACTGCCATACTGATACTTGTTCCTGATTAACCTCATCGGGATTGAGCGTGATAATTCGCCCTTGAAAGAGCTGTTTCACCGCCTGGAAACGCTCCTGGATCTCGGTTTTGTCTAACTCTTGACTCTGGGTGCAGGCGTGCAGGTCATCTAGGACGTGTTTAAAGTCCTGATAGGATTGCCGTTGGGAGGGGACTAACATTATCAGACAGGTTGGTCTAGAATAAATGTAAAGAATCTTGTATTTTTGTTGATAAATACAAGAATTTGCCACCAAGCTGAAGATCAGGGTTCAGTCTGAGAGTCAGCTGGCATTCTCATTGCCGAGTAACCAAGGTAGGGACTATCTGCCAAAACTGATGATTTCTTGGAAAACAGTTACCGTTTGCTGTCTTAGCGACCAGCGATTGACAACCATCCGCAAAAATTTCAGCGTGTTGGCTTCAACCCAGTCCTTTGGTTATTCAAGATTTTACTGGAAATCAAGTCCGTGACAGAAGTGACGTATTGCTTCTGTATCCGGTAACAAGGGTGGATATCTGGTAGTTCATGTTACTATTTCTCATCTAGGTCTGATTACTATACGGATAATCTAGGGAATTTTGACCCATTTCTGGAATTCACAAAAATTGATAACTATACCACTAAACAGAGATCTTACTGCCATTACCGTTTAACCATCCTTACTAATTATTTATAGATCTGTCAGGGAAAGAATTATGAGTGCCACTGTCCTAACCACCACCTATAACCTAGACGTTCCCGACTGGTTGCAGGACTGTTTATCAACAGCCTCTACAACCTCTGACCCATCAACGCCGGATGACGCGGCGTTAGTGGTGCGGGCGTTTGAATTTGCTTATCAACTGCATTCGGAACAATATCGAGCCTCTGGAGAACCTTATATCGCCCATCCCGTAGCCGTTGCTGGCTTATTAAGAGATTTAGGCGGCAATAGTACCATGATGGCGGCTGGCTTACTCCATGATGTGGTTGAAGATACGGATGTCACGCCGGACGAGATTGAATCAATTTTTGGTGCCGAGGTTCGCCATTTAGTTGAAGGCGTCACCAAACTCTCCAAATTTAACTTCTCCAGTAAAACCGAACGCCAAGCCGAAAACTTCCGCCGCATGTTCCTCGCCATGGCGAAGGATATCCGGGTGATTGTGGTCAAGTTAGCAGACCGTCTGCATAATATGCGGACATTAGAACATCTTAAGCCACAAAAACAGCGGGCGATCGCCCAGGAAACCCGCGAGATTTTCGCCCCCTTAGCCAATCGCTTGGGGATTGGGCGGTTTAAGTGGGAGTTAGAAGATTTATCCTTTAAGTATCTTGAACCGAATGCTTATCGCAAAATACAGGAACTGGTTGCCGAACGGCGTCAAGACCGGGAGGAACGATTAACCCAGGTTTCGCAAATTCTGCGAGGGCGTCTCGATGAGATGGGCATTCGATGTGTGGACTTGAATAGTCGTCCTAAGCATCTGTATGGAATTTATCAGAAGATGCAGCGCCGCAATAAGGAATTTCACGAAATTTATGATTTAGCGGCGATGCGGATCATCGTGGAGACCAACGAAGGGTGCTATCGGGCATTAGCTGTCGTCCATGATGCCTTTCGACCGATTCCAGGTCGGTTTAAAGATTATATCGGCTTACCTAAACCCAATCGGTATCAGTCTCTACATACAGGCGTGATTGGCTTCCATGGGCGTCCCATTGAAGTGCAGATTCGTACCCTGGAAATGCATCGGATTGCCGAATATGGGATTGCCGCACATTGGAAATATAAAGAAACTGGGACGTCTGATCCGACCCAGATTGGCGCCGACGATGACAAGTTTACCTGGTTGCGGCAGTTGCTGGAATGGCAGAATGATCTGAAAGACGCCCATGAATATATCGAAAGTGTCAAAGATAATTTATTTGACGATGATGTCTACGTCTTTACCCCCGATGGAGATGTGATACCCCTGAGTCGGGATGCAACGCCGATAGATTTTGCCTATCGGATTCACACCGAGATTGGTAATCACTGTGCTGGGGTGAGAATTAATGGTCAATGGCGAGTCCTGGATACGCCGTTAAAGAATGGGGATATTGTCGAAATTATCACCCAGAAAAATAGTCACCCCAGTTTAGACTGGTTAAACTTCGTCGTCACGCCCAGTGCCAGAAACCGGATTCGCCAATGGTACAAGCGATCGCACCGCGATGAAAATGTGGCGCGAGGTCGAGATTTGCTGGAGAAGGAACTGGGTAAAAATGGATTTGAATCCTTGCTCAAATCGGAACCCATGCAGTCTGTTGCCGAACGCTGTAATTATCAGAATGCGGAAGATTTACTGGCGGCATTAGGGTATGGAGAAGTCACTCTAAATCTGGTGGTCAATCGGTTGCGCGATGCAGTGAAAGCCACGCAACCCCTTGAAACCGAACCCGTAGAAATCGAAGATTTACTTCCATCGTTACCGACGGCGAAGGAAACAAGTGACCAATGGACGATTAAAGGCGAACCCATTGCGGGGGTCGAGGGATTGATGCATCGGATTGCTGGGTGTTGTAATCCGGTTCCCGGCGAACCTATTTTGGGTGTCGTCACCCGATTGCGGGGAATTTCGATTCATCGTCAAGGCTGTCCCAATGTGGAAAATATTGAGGGAGACCGATTAGTTCCGGTGAATTGGAATCCGACGGATCAAGAGAGTGGGCGTCCACAAACCTATCCGGTTAATATTCAAATTGAAGTGTTGGATCGGGTCGGGGTTTTAAAGGATATTCTTTCCCGCTTAAGTGATCATCATATCAATGTGCGGAAAGCTCAGGTGAAAACTCAAGACGGTAAACCTGCGTTGATTGATTTGTGTATCGATATTCGGGATTACGGACAATTGCAGCAAAGTTTTGCTCAAATTAAAAAGATGAGCGATATCTTGAATCTGCGGCGAATCAGCGATATTAATGAGTAAACTCGTAGTCCTATACATCGATTCTCCAGAAAATGCCTATGCAACCAGCCTCTCTACCCCTAAAGCTAGCCCTTGCTAGCACGGCGGCGGCAGGTGTCACCCTTTCTTTGGTCGATCAAGCGATCGCAGCTAGTCTCTTCGTGGGCAGCTTCAATACGAATTCAGTGCTTGAGTTTGATGCCCAAACGGGGGCTTTTATTGATACAGTTGTTGAGCCAGGAAGCGGCGGTTTACAGGGTCCGGTCGGTTTGACCTTTAGTCCAGAAGACAACAATCTCTACGTTGTCAGCCTCCTCACTGAGGATACACCACCTGGGCAAGTCCTGCAGTATGATGGGCGATCGGGCGCATTCATTCAGCCCTTCACCTCAGCGGTTCCGCCCTTGATTTTTCCCCAAGATCTAGCTTTCGGATCGGATGGTAGTCTTTTTGTTGCCAACACAGGACTTGATACCATTGCCCAATATGACGGACAGACGGGAGCCTTTATCGGGAATCTGTTTCCAGCGGACAGTTCTGCTTGCGATGCACCGTTTAGCATCACTGCCGATGAGGATGCAGTTCTCTACTTCAGTTGTACCTTTACGAACAATGTGCAGCGTTACGATCTAACCACGGGTCAGGTGGCATTACTGGGCAGTGCAAGTTCTGAAAATGCTGCACCAGGGGGTCTGAGCTTGGGACCAGACGGGGCGCTTTATGTGGCTAATTTCGCTGCCAATACGATTGATCGATATGACCTGGAGACTGGAACCGTTGAAGTTTTTATTGATGAAGTGGAGAGTCCTGTTCAACCTGTCTTCGCACCCAACGGTGATCTGTATGTCAGTAGTAATCCCACCCAAAAAATTGGTGAACCTGTCCCAGGAAAAGTATTACGCTACGACGGTCAAACCGGGAGTTTGATTGATGATGAGTTTATCCCATCGCTAGCTGGGGGCTTAGACGGAGCGGGTTGGATAGCCTTCGCAGATGAAGAAGCTGCCCAGACGCCTGAACCTGGTGTGTTGCTGGGACTACTCATGCTGGGGATCAGCGGAGTTGCGTACCGTCGCCACCGTCAATCTGATTAGGATAGAGTGTTGGGATCAATGCCCAACTCTTGTAATTTAGCCATTAACATATGATTGCGTTGCCGTTCTTCCTTTAGCTGATTTGCCATTACATCAGCCCGTTGGCGTTCTTGTTCGGCTTGTTCTGAACTCCACGATAATAGGTTTCCCGACTCGTCCCACCAGCGTAACCAGGGGATTGTTAAGCCTAATCGAGTGCCATGCCAGATGCCTAAAAATAGTTCTAATTCAGGAATCCAGTAGCGTCCTTCTTCTGTGGGTTGTTGCACTACGTATTGATTATCTTGTAATTGGCGGACTTCTAGGACTACGGCTAGGGACTCAAAGATCACATAGGTAGGAACTTTGAGAATTTTCTCATAGAAAAATAACTTCCCATAAGGGAAACTGGGTCGTATGGAGTATTCTCCCGCTTCAGTGTCTGACAAAAACTCCATGACAACCCCAACTGGATTGCCTTCCAGATTGGGTGTATAGCGGCGGCGAATTTCTCCTTCTGGAACGGGTAATACCTGGGGTACATACAGCCAGTCTGGTGCTTTGACCACGATGTTCCCATTAACTGCCCCCACAAGTCCGAAATTAGAGGCGATTAACATTTGCGAATTCAGGCGATTGGCTGCACCTAAAGCGTCTGTCAAGGCGGCGGCGAGGAACGGTTCTTGAAGATTTCCCACAGACTCATCAGACATAGGATAGTGTTCAGTTTGACTACAGCTTTCTTTCATCCTACCGACTCAGGGCGATCGCAGATTCAGGGAATTTGCTCACCAGCCGATATACTGAATTGATAGGTTAGGACAAGGTGTTGGGATCAATACCCAACTCTTGCAATTTTGCTATCAACGCCTGATTACGTTGCCGTTCTTGCTCTAGGTTATTGGTTACAGCGTCAGCCCGTTGGCGTTCTTGTTCGGCACGTTGGCGTTCTTGTTCGGCACGTTGGCGTTCTTGTTCAGCCCGTTGGCGTTCTTGTTCAGCCCGTTGGCGTTCTTGTTCAGCCCGTTGGCGTTCTTGTTCAGCTTGTTCTGAACTCCACAATAACAGGTTTCCCGACTCATCCCACCAGCGTAACCAATTGCTGGTTAAGCCTAATCGAGTGCCATACCAGATGCCTAAAAATAGTTCTAATTCAGGAATCCAGTAGCGTCCTTCTGCTGTGAGTTGTTGCAATACATATCGATTATTTTGCAACCTATGAACTTCTAGGATTGGTTCTAGGGGATTAAAAATCACATAGGTCGGAACTTGGAGAATTTGCTCGTAGAAGTACAACTTACCATAGGGAAATGTTGGTCGTACTGAGTATTCTCCTGTTTCAGTTTCTGATAAAAACTCCATGACGACGCTAACTGGACTCCCTTCGAGATTGGGGGTATAGCTGCGGCGAATTACGCCTTCTGCAACAGGGAATACCTGGGGTACATACAGCCAGTCTGGTGCTTTGACGACAATTTTCTGATCCACTGTCGTGACGAGACCAAAATTGGAGGCGATTAACATTTGCGAATTCAGGCGATTGGCTGCACCTAAAGCGTCTGTCAGGGCGGCAGCGAGGGGCGGTTGTTGAATGTTTTCCACGGGATCATCAGGCAAGATAAAATCGTCGGGAAGCTTTTCCCAGGTAACTAGGGGTTCTTGGCGTTTGGCGGAGGTTGGAGTTTGCAGAACCATCTGAGATTGTTTAACCTTGGCGGTTGTTATATCTTCTTGTAGCGCGCTAAAGCGCCGACTACGAACGGAACGGTGCGATCGCAGTATTCCCTATAAACTAAATCTTACCTCTTACCCGCCCGGTACAATCAACAGTGAACCATGAACCATGAACATTCAACCATGCTGTCTTATCTATCCCGGTTAACTCAGACAATCCTGGGACTTTTGCTCATTTGTATTACTTTACTCGGCTGGTCTTCCCCAGTTCAAGCCGCTAGCCAAGTGAGTCCCAAATTAGAAGAACAAGTGTTGCAAGTGATTCGCGAACACCCGGAAGTTATTCTGGAATCCGTTCAGGCGTATCAGCAACGTGTCCAACAGCAACTCCAACAAGCCCAGCAAGCGTTTGTTCAGGAACTTAAAACGAATCCTCAAGCCATTATTGGAGAGTCACCGACGACAGGGGCGTCTCAGTCCAAGATTGTCATGGTAGAGTTTTCGGATTTTCAATGTCCCTATTGTGGCAGGGCGCATAAAACGGTGCAACGGTTTATGGCAAAGCATCAGGATCAGGTGACGTTGACGTATAAACATTACCCTTTAGCCTCAATTCATCCCCAAGCTATCTCAGCGGCTAAAGCAGCGTGGGCGGCGTTTCAACAGGGGAAGTTTTGGCAGTATCATGATGTGCTGTTTACTCAGCAAGAAAAACTGGGGGAGTCGTTTTATATTGAAACAGCCAAGGGTTTAAATTTAAATGTAGACCAATTTAATCGCGATCGCAATAGCCAAGCAGCAGAAACGGCGATTAGTCAGGATATTCAACTAGCGGAGAGTTTGGGAATTACTGGAACTCCCTTTTTTGTTATGAATGGGGAGGTGTTTACTGGGGCAATAGAATTAGAGGAAATGGAGAAACGGTTCACTCGTGTCAAACAGTCGTTAAAGGAACAGGGAACAGGGAACAGGGAACAGCAATTGTAGAGACGTGCCATGGCGCGTCTGGGAGCTGGGAAGAAACGGTAATGGGTGTAGGGGCGACCCGCTTGCATCAATTAATAACTGTGTCCACTCAATTTACTCGGGTCGCCCTTTACTCAATGACGAATGACGAATGACAAACTTAAGGTGTAACCTCTTGCAGTTGGTTTCCCGGATTAAGTTCTGATGTTTTTTCATCCGTTTCGGTAGAGATAAACGGTTCTGTAGAAAAAGGTTCAGACGATTCTTCTTGCTCCTCTGACTCCCTCCTCGCCAGTTGAACGGTTCTCTCGACTTCTTCCTTAAAATGCTGCTTTTGCGAATATTCAGCCATCTTAATTTGAGCCGTATCGTAGGTGGATGTACCTGGAGAAATTTGGGAAAGATAGTTCAACGCGCTCTTAAAGTCTCGTTTGGCGGCTTGGTTATAGGCTTGTTGTAAAAGATGTTCGGCTTTAATGCGTTGTTTTTCTTCATATTCGGCTAACTTCGGTTGAATTTTAGCCGCCGTTGTTGTCTCTGGGGGAATTTGGTTGAGCAAGTTCAAAGCGCCAGTAAAATCTTTTTCTTGGGCTTTAGCGTAAGCTTGATTCAGTAATTGTTGGGCTTCGGCTTCTAACTCAGGTTTGGCTTGTTCCACTAAGGATTCAACTTTACGCCGCCAAAAGCGGACACCATCCATCTTACGAGCTTCTGCCAACACATCTCGCCATCGTTTTTCCTTCAACGCTTGTTCAGCAGCTTGGTATTGAGCAGCGGCTGTGTGCCATTCCCGTCGCCACCGTTTCAGGCTAGTCTTGGAATCCTGATACAAAGCACTCTCTTGAGGAATCGATTTAGCCAGTGCGATCGCCTTTTGAAAGTTTCCCGCATCATATTCTGCCCTCGCCCGTTCTAATCGGTCAAGATCCGGGTTGGATGGAACAGCATTCAACAGAGAATAAAGCCCAAATGAGATTACCACAGTATTACAGGCGGCGATGCTCACTCCCATACCCTTTAACAAAGGAGGTAGCTGGAAAAACCAACGGAAATCGAATAGCGTCGCTTCGGTTTGGGGTTCTAATGCGACTCCATCCGAATCCGATGACTTTTTGTAACTCACTATAGACTGCTGCTCCATAAAACCTATCCAAAATACTTATCTGGCGTGGCATTTCGGTGTTTACTTCCTGCTGCTTCGGGGACTTGTTGATGGCTTACCCTTGCTCTAGTCACCCTCATTTTCCATATTTCTATAGATGAACAATTTTTCCGGAATCCCATCGAGTAGAGTTTCAGGAGACAGCAGGGGTGCAGCTAACTTTTCACATACTGCCAATTCCTCTGCGCCCCTCTGCGCTACCCTCTGCGCCCCTCTGCGTTGAAAAAATATAATTCCGAGTGCGTAGTGCTATATTACACTCAGTCGGGGCGGGTTTAGTTACATCTGGGTTAGCCAAGAAACGATAGTAGTGAAACCCGCCCCTACAAACCAGGTTCCCTCAAAAATATTCCTCTACCAAGGACTACCAATCATTGTAAATGCCGCCCAGTAATAAGGATGAGAAAAATCTTGATTACCTCTGCCTTTTAGTTCCGGGGGTAAAGGAATTCCCCCCATACCAATACCGTGTAATTGACCATTCTCCAGACGCACCTGTCCCCGTAACATAGCAATTTGGGCGCGTTGCAATGCTTCCGCTTTAATTGTCACGTCAGGTTGACTTAATTGCCGATAAAACTCGCTCATCAGCGCCAATGTGCTGCCATCACTGACATACCAAAGACTGGCTAAGGCAGATTTCACTCCCGCATTCACCGCTAATCCAGCAAACCCTAACTCCGCATTCACATCGCCAATAGCGGTGCGACAAGCACTTAAGACTAATAACTCCACTTGAGGCGACTGATTCCAACCGATTTGCCTTAACTGATTTAACCGGAGTTTTTCATCCCAGAGTTGAATATAGGAATGACTGGGGTCATTAGGTAGGAAATCGGCGTGCGTGGCGAGGTGGATAATGCCAAATTGCTGACGCTGTTGTTTCAGGTTGTTTAGGGTAAATTCTTCGTTTAAAAAAGATTGACCCGACCATAATTCTTTAGTAATAATCTGCAATTCATTCGGTACAGCGGGAAGCGGGGGTAAGTCTTCAAATTTAGATGCTCCCATGGCTAAAACTTGGGCATTTTTGATGGTGTTATAGCGGTGATTGGTGAGACTCATGCTGGGTATAGAACCAATTGAATATTTTTCGACAAGAAATTGGTTGCCATCGTGAAGTGCTGCCATGGGAATTGTCCGCAAACCTGCGTCCATAGAAAAGATCAGCGTATCAATGCCCTGTTCTTCTAGCTCAGATTCTAGCGGGGCAATCATCCAATTATAAAGTTGTTGCGCGGGGGCGAGGTAGGCTTTGGGGCGATGGGAATCGGTGACGGTTTGGCGAAATTCTGTCAAGGTTTTCTGTAATTCTTTAGCATTGGCGGTTGGGATTCTCTTGCGAATAGGATAACCTTGAGGAAGAACTAACAGCAGTTCTAGATGGTTGGTCAGAGAACGTACATAAACAACGCCGGAACTCTTTCCCGTTTGCTCCTTTAGAGTGGTTAGGGTGTCTCGCAAACCTTCGGCGGTGATGATTTCACGGCTTAGATTTTGCTGAAAATACTTCTCAAATTGCTCCTCAAACAGTTGGTCAGTCTGACCCACTGATAATGAAGTCTCAAGATTGAGCGAGAGAGTTCCTGGAATGTAAAAGCGCTGCACAATCCTTTTTTCTCCCGTTTCAGGATCTTCCTCAATTTCAATTTCGGCTTCTAAACCCTGCCCAATTAGATTGTTTAAAGACTCGATAATATCTACGTCTGTCTCTAGATCGGGTTTGGCTTCTCGAATGAGAAATTCATCGAGAATAAAAGGGACAGGGGATGATAAAATTTGTATCCGTTCTTCATCCTGGGTATGGCTGAAGAAATAAGCTTGATTGGGTACAATTGTTTGGTCTGGTGTAGTATCACCTCGGGTCATTGCGCCTCGGATACCGTTGGTTTGGGAATTACCAACAATAAATGGCATGATTCCCCCATGACGGATAATAATGCTGCCACCGTCTGTTCCTCCAGCCGTGGAAATACTGGCATTGATACCATTTTTGTCGATGAAAGAGTCAGTCGCCCGGAAGAAATGATTGGTTGTAATTTCAACGTTTCCGCCTATACCATTGAGACTCTGAGTATTAATGTGGCTAACAGTAATCCTGTCATTAGCAGTCAGCTTACTATTACCACCATTACCAGAAGCGGAGGTATCCAGAATACCTGTGGAGATTTGTCCGTTGTGGCTGAACAAATTAATCCCGCCAGGGGCAGTAATATCATCGGTTTTGATCGTATTCTCGGCTGTGATATCTATCCCGGCTCGATTATTAGTGATAATATCACCTTGAACCCATAAACTTTGCAACGGTTGCAAGCTGCCAACCCGATCATTAAACTGAACAATACCACCACCGGGATTAAGGGTGAGATCGTAGGTTCCATCAACCGTGCTATTAAAAATAATGTTACCGGAGTTGGGGATACTCACCGAGAAATCTCCAGGTAAAATTAGAGGACGATTGAACGTAATCTGGTTACCTGCATTAAGTGTAATGGGTCCTGGAGTTCCAGATGCAGAACCTGAGTCTAAATCACCAGTCGTGATAGTATTACGGGCATTGAGTGCGATCGCGCCTCCTTTGCCTATACTTGATCGTGTGTAAATTGTCCCCGCATCAGTATTGATATTTCCCGAAAGACTCGTCAGCGTCACCGCTGCACCCGGATTGTTAATCGTACCTGTGATAATATCTTGATTCGCTAGTAGCGTAATCTCACCGTTTCCGGTTAGAGTAAAGCCAGTGGTATTAATCGAACCATTACCCATGGGCGATCGCAATGTCACCGAGTCATTAAACGTCACATCATCAGCTAGGGTAATCGCGCCACTGCTGTCATTACGCCCGATGGTGATAGACTCGAAACCCATTTCCCAGGCGTTGATATCACGGGCTGACAAGTCTAGCTGTTCTGTGTTAGTATCAGTTGCACCATTAATCGCGATCGCGTGACTAGGATTAAACGGTTGTAACGTCAAAGTCCCATTCCCCGATACATTCCCGAAAAAATTAATTTCGTCACCTGTTAATTCAATATCGCCAATCAGGGTAACATCATCACGGTATGTTTGACCCAACTCTCCGTTCGTTATCACATTTCCACGAATTTGAGTCATACCCTCGGCATCGGTAGTTAGACTCTCAACGGTTACAGAACCCTTAAATTGGGTGATACCTGTACTATTGATGGTTAAGTTTCCCAGATTAACCGTATTCCCGACACTATCCTCAAACGTAATATTACCCGTACCCGAATTTAGCGTCAGGTTTTGGCTATCAGGCGTGACACCATTGAGCGTATTGGTGAATATCATATCACCCCCAACCGTCATCCCTGTGGTGGTGAAGGTTGTATCCGGTTGAGTCAGAGTCACAGTACCATTCAAGCTGATATTACCACCACGTCCAGCACCCGCAGAGGTATTAATAGAACCTGGATTAATCGTGTTCGCCGTGAGAGTAATCTCTCCCCCATCTCCGGTTGCGGCGCTAGTATTGAGGATTCCGCGATGAGTGTCAATAGTTCCGTTATTGCTAGTGAGGGTAATCTCCCCACCTGGATTAATAATATCGCCCGTTATAATATCTTGATTCGCGTCTAGGTGAATCGTGGCGTCATCGATTCCGGTTAAGGTATACCCTGTCGTCGTAATCGAACCTGAGTTGGTTTGCGATCGCAAAATTACGGGATCATTAAAGGTAACATTATTAGCTAGGGTAATTGCGCCACTACGATTCGCGCCACCAATAATAATTTGCGAAAATCCATTGCGGAAACTAGCCAGTGTAGTGGTATCCAGGTTTAATGTGCCAACGCTGGTATCGCCAATCGTAATTCCTAAACTGGGGGTTAACGGTTGTACCTGTAATTGTCCCGTACTCACCACGTTAAACGTATTATCAATATCCAACGAATCTGTCGTTAGTGTCAAGTTTCCCGTTTGCGTTTCTTGTCCCAAGACTCCATTTTCAGCTAACTGAATTCCGTAGGAATCCGTTCCCATACCCCTAATTCCAATTACATCTACCATCCCACTATTCGTTCGCACCTGAGACGATTTCCATATCCGCACGCCTTGATTATCAATTGTACCCATCCCACCAGTACCATTTAATCGGATAGTTCCCGTTCCCGTCGCTTCCACAATAGAATCTAAAGCAATTTCCACGCCATCACTTTGAGTTGTTGAACCTTGTCCAACTCCCGTCAAATTGATATCACCATCGGCTGAACGAATTATGATATTACCCTCACCCAAAACAATACCATCATTGGCTTCATTTCCTGCGCTACTTCCCGTACCATTAAAGGTTATCGTACCACTCCCTGTGGTTTCGACAACCGGACCCATCCCACCGGAAAAGTTATCAACTCGAATACCACTATTCTCATCTCCTGTTCCTTGTCCTATTCCGGTTAGACTAATAGTGCCATCAACTGAACTAATGTTAGTGTCTGCTTCTGCTAGAATAATTCCCTGATTGGTGTTTCCTCCCATCCCGCCTGTTCCCGTTAACGTGATATTCCCCGTGGTACTTTGAATGCTTGTCCCAGTTGTGACGACAATGCCAACGGCAACGTTTGTACCATCGATACCTTTACCCGTAATTGAAATATTGCCCACCCCGGAATTAAGGACAGCATTGTTCAGAATAACACCAGAAGTAGTAACTAATTCCTGTATATCACTTGTGCCTACCGCCGGATTCGTTAACGGGTTACTACCACCCCCCAAAATAATATCGCCGCCATTGGAATTGATAGCTGAACCAGGGTTTAAGAAAATTGACCCCGCACCACTTCCATCTCGGTCAGCATTCACAGTAACATCCAACTTCCCTGTAGTATTAGCTGTTATATCTACACCTGAATTTAAAAGAATACTGTTATTCGCTTGTAGAGTGAGGGCAGTATCAGCCGTTCCCGAATACCTGATATTCGCATTAACATTAATATCGTTATTAGCAAAAAGTGTCAGCGACGAGTCACTACTCCAGGTAATCGGATCATTTACAGTAATGGTTCCCGCACCGGATAAACCCGAAGCTGTTGAAACGGTGACATTACTGAAAGCCAATTGATTCTCTAGAGTCGTCGTATTCAGTGTAGAGGGAGTCGTCGCTGTGTCGGAAAATATACCACTCGCAAATGTCATACTCCCGCTATCCGTTGCGGTACTAATCGTAATATCTGTTGGGTCTAATAATAGCGTTCCTACTTGACCAGCCGGCGCTAACAAATCAACAACGCCTTGAAAATCCAAAGCCTGTTTTCCCGAAACTTCAACAAACCCACCATCGCCGCCATTCAATCCACCACGGGCGCTGATGCTACCCAAAAAGCGGGTCGTTTCATCTGACCAAAGAATCACGTTTCCGCCATTCCCATCAATCAATGCATCCGCATTAATTACTGAATTTTGACTCACAAACGTCTGTAAAGCATTAGGGATTGTACCGCTTCCCTGATACTCTCCACCAATCCTGACTGTACCCCCACCATTTGCCCCAGACGCATTAATCCTTGCGTCAATAAGTGCCACGTTATCGCCTAAAATATTAACCTCACCCCCTATCTGTGGTGAAGCTGAAAAGTCTGGCATAGATACATCCAAATTACCGGAAACAATAGCTATTCCGGCTTCAGTCGGTAGGGTTATCCCCGATTCAGTTAACTGCACCTCATTAGTTGGAGAAACAGTTAATCCCGTATCTACTGTTTCCCCTGTACCCGTTAACAATACTGGCAAATCCAGAGGATTTAGCTGTAGCGGTTCATTAGTATTACTTGGACGGGGGGAAATCTCCAAACTCAACAAGTTTCCCGGTTGACTAATGCGGACTAAATTTTCACCCGGTACAGCCGCAATGGTAATCGTTCCTCCGGGTGCAGTGAGTTGTCCGGTATTAATTACAGTACCCCCCAGTAACGTTAAATTCTGCCCCTCGGCTACGGCTAAATGACCAGCATTCACAATACTCCCCGGCTGGGAAACATCAAAGGCAAATTGATTGGGAACACCTACCAAACTTTGGTAGTCATTGTTACCCAAAACATTGAACCAATTAGTATTGCCAAACCCAATACTCGTCGCCGTGGTTGCTGTGAAATCAGCCGGAACATTTAACCGGGCGTCTGCACCAAAGACAATTCCGGCTGGGTTGAGTAAAAATAAGTTAGCATTACTTCCAGTAACTTGAATAAGACCATTAATCATTGACGGATCACCCCCAATCACTCGCCCTAAAATATTACGAGTCTGGGGATTCGCCAGAAAATTGGCAATTTGATCGAAATCGAGTCCAAATTGCTGGAAACTATGAAACAGATTTGCCCCATCTGCGGAAACGCTACCCCCTTGGATATCCAAGCGGTTACCATCAGGTGTAACCTGGGTTTCTGTTCCATCAGCCGCTGGTGTAATCGGTTGAGAGACTAGCGGCGTCGGTGTGAACGCGGCGACTAAGCAGAAGGGGATAAGCAGTCGATACATGGTTTTCATTGCGATTGTTCCCTATCCAGTTGTTAAATCCCTACCATCTCAACCGGTTGCTTGACGGGAATTCAAGGTACTTTTTTTATAACACAATGCATCGGAAAAGAATTGAGGATTAATCAGTTTTCTTCAGGTTTATCAAAAACAGCAACATATCTTAATCTATTTTGAGAATTACAGTTGATGCTTTTTATTCTATGGCTTGATTTTGTTGTTTTAATCAAAAAACTGTTACAAATGGTGAAGAGTTGAGAAAAGTTTAGAGTCTAAATTGTCAGTTTAGCCCTAGCCGTTAGTGGCGTATAATATCACTAGGGCATCGGTCAATAAACCGGGTTTATTTGGGTGAAATGCCGATATCAGATTTGTCATGCACACGAGAAACCCGGTTTCTGGGAATACTTGAGCCGACTATGGTATTATCAGTGAGCGAAACTCTATAACTCGGTAGCAGATCACCCCTATCTCAATCATGGTTGCAGTCGCGATTTTAGCAGCAGGACGCGGGACACGAATGAAATCTAAGTTGCCCAAGGTATGCCACAATTTGGGTTCCTTGTCAATGGTGGAACGAGTTCTCAAAAGTTGTCTTGGTGTCGATCCGTTGCGGTGTCTGGTGATTGTCGGCTATCAAGCCGAACAAGTTAAACATTCTCTCGCCCAGTTCCAGGATATAGAATTTGTGGAACAAGCCGAACAATTGGGAACCGGTCATGCAGTACAACAACTCCTCCCCCACTTAGAAGGATTTACGGGGGATTTGTTGGTCTTGAATGGTGATGTTCCCCTGTTGCGATCCCAAACCCTGCAACAATTATTAGATACCCATAAAACCCATCAAAATGCCGCGACGATTTTAACCGCGCAACTGCCGAATCCGCAAGGATATGGACGAGTTTTTTGTGATGGACAAAACCTCGTCACTCAGATTGTAGAAGATCGAGACTGCACCACAGCCCAAAAGCAGAACCGTCGAATTAATGCGGGAGTCTATTGTTTCAATTGGCAGAAATTGGCAAAAATACTGCCAAATCTACAGTCAAATAATGACCAAAAGGAATATTATTTAACGGATACGATTCATCAGCTAAAACCTGTCATGGCGGTTGATGTGGAGGATTATCAGGAAATTTTGGGAATTAACAACCGCAATCAGTTAGCCGAAGCATACCAGATTTTGCAAGATCGGGTGAAGGAAGCCTGGATGATGGCGGGGGTGACGTTAATTAATCCCGATAGTATTACCATTGATGACACGGTGGAATTACAACCGGATGTGATTATTGAACCCCAAACCCACCTGCGGGGAAAAACCGTAATTGGTTCTGGGAGTCGGATTGGACCCGGAAGTCTGATAGAAAATAGTCAGTTAGGGAAGAATGTCACGGCGCTGTTTTCGGTGGTGAGTGATTCGGTGGTGCAAGAGAATAGCCGAATCGGACCCTATACTCATCTTAGAGGTCATGTCAGCGTCGGGGAATCTTGTCGGGTGGGGAATTTTGTGGAACTGAAAAACGCCCAAATTGGCGATCGCACAAATATCGCCCACCTGTCTTATCTGGGGGATGCGACGTTAGGGGATCAGGTGAATATCGGCGCAGGAACGATTACCGCCAACTACGATGGGGTACAAAAGCATCGCACTCAAATCGGCGATCGCACGAAGACGGGTTCCAATAGTGTGCTTGTTGCACCTATAACCTTGGGCGAAGATGTCACAGTAGCGGCGGGTTCAGTAGTAACTGAAACGACACCTGATGATTGTCTGGTGATTGCGCGATCGCGTCAAGTCGTCAAACCCGGTTGGCGTCTCAATTTTCCAACCCCGTAGGGGCTTGGTTCCCAAGCCCTCTTGGTTCCCT
The DNA here is from genome assembly GCF_000155555.1 of Coleofasciculus chthonoplastes PCC 7420. Lineage (GTDB taxonomy): Bacteria > Cyanobacteriota > Cyanobacteriia > Cyanobacteriales > Coleofasciculaceae > Coleofasciculus > Coleofasciculus chthonoplastes_A. The sequence goes on along the minus strand of NZ_DS989858.1, from coordinate 161,997 downwards.
TCCGGGGTGGTCTAGGAACACATAAGGATTTCAGCCATTACCTGACCCCCCGGAAACCTTACGCACAAGCGCCCAAAAATCACCCATTTTCCTGTAACCAACTTGATAACTCTTCTAAATTGTTGAAATCAAAAACATCATTTCCGAGACGTTCCAACTGGTCAACCGATAAGTTTTGAATTCCCTGACTGATTTCTGGCGGAATTGACCCCAACTGTCGCTCCAGAAAACGGAATATCCATCGAATTCCTTGCTCTAATCCTTCTTGCAGTCCTTCCTGCTTTGCCTTAACAATCGATCCTCGTTGGTCTTCCAGGAACATTTCTTGCTTCCGCAATTTTTCCACTTCCTCTACACTCAAATTAGCTTGATTGGCGATATTCATCGCTTTATCTAGTTCCGGAAATTGGCTAAATGTGGGGGGAATTACCTCCAAGCTGGGAGCATTTTTAATAAAATAAATCCATTTATCTGTTAAACTCTCTAGCTGATCTAGCGTTTTCGTGAATTTCGGTAATTCTACAAAAATTAACTCGATTTCTGGATCAGGATAGTTAAACAACTCTTGGTTTTCCTTTAAGCTAAACCGGGTTAGATACCGTTGTGTCTGATCAAACATGAGAAAGTCGGTAATTGTTAAGGCAATGACCGGTTTCAGGTAGGAATATCCTTCGCCATATTTTAGCTGATTTCCATAAGTTTTGGTCAGGTTATAAATAACCCGCTTCTCGAAGAAAGCTAGGTTGAGGACTTGCATTTCAATTAGCACGGTTGAGCCATTATCCAGTAAGGCTTTGACATCGAGATAGCTGTCTTTGAGATCCACCACCTCTCTAGGATTATAGGGGTCAATGATTTCTAAATCCTGAATCACGGGGTTGGCTTCATAAATTAAGGCATTTAAAAAGCTAATCAGGATATCTTTGCTGTCTGTTGATCCAAATATCTTTTGGAAGGCAAAATCAGTCTTTGGACTAATAAATCTTAGAGTCATCGCTTTTTAATAATTGAATTGTAAAAATAATTATATTTTGATTATATAGCACTACGCTCTAAGGTTAGGACAAAAAAAGAAAAATTATCCCTTGATGATTCAGTGTTTTTCTTCACTATTGCCTATTGCCTAGCGCGTAGCGCTATACTTGGCTTTTTAATGAAGCATAAATTAGATTTTTTAGTGGTAAACTGCAACTTGGTATAAATTTCGCGATCGCCAAAATCGTGCCAGACTTACTTCTGCTTCTGTTCCAATGGCAATAGCAACCGGATCAAATAATCATGGACTTGGGTTTGGTAAAAATGCAGATCGCCTCCCCAACTCCGCAAAATCTGTTGACAAATTCTCATATTTAAGCTATGCAGCGATTTTCTCGGTGAAGTGGTGAGAATCTGCTGACACTCCTCCAAAGAATTGCTTTGAGAAATCAGTAACTCGAGTAACGGATAAGGTGAACTTGAGTGCAGCCTGGGCTTAGTATCTGAACGCAAGGGACAGCACCACAAATGAATCCAACGTCCAGCACGGGACTGTAAACCAATCGTGAGCAATAACTCCAACACAATGCATTCTAGCTTCAGGTAATCCCCATAAATGGTAAACTGACTGACATTGTGCATATTCAGAACCAGTTGACGCTGATTATAAAAGGGTTCCACCTGTCGCAGCGATCGCTTCAACAACGTTGCCAACTTGATCGGGCGTAGCGTCGTCCTGAGTTGCCACTGTTCTTGCTTGAGGATCGGAGTCATCCCCGCTAGAACGGCTTCTAACTTGTGCAGCAGTTGCTGACGACGCATCTTTTGTAACGCCGAATTGGTAATCTGCTGTGTGGCTTCCGCCGGAGAATATGTCTGACTGTCTAATAAAAGTAAGGCATTATTCATCTCCTGCACAGACTGATACAATTTCTCCAAGCATCGGTGTTTGTACCAGTTGAGAGCTTGCAAGTTTTCCCGCTCTTGGGTTTGTTGCATCAGGCGATACCGATAGTCACGCAAGTCAGTAAACTCTTGGGTTAAGATTTCCAGTACCGATAACAAACGTTCAGACCACGTTCGTTCCTGGTGATCCGCAATCAGGATCACTCCCGTGGCTGAAGTGGTATCCTGATGTAAGGCAATCACCAAAATTTGACCCATATCGGGACTCTTAAACCATTGACGGATCGAGTCCGGCAGATCCTTCACCGCAAAGCAGCGGAAATGGGGGGTAGCTAGAGCCTGGTGAATCAGGGGATTTGTTGCCACCGAAATGGTTAAATCGGGAGGGAGAGCAAAACGCGAATCCGTAACCGCCACCGTGGATACCGTCGCCCAAGCAATTTGGGGAGTCCAAGTAAGCAGCGCCACCAGCGGACATTCCAGCAACTTTGCCACATAATTAATCCAAGCCCGTTCAAAGCGCACCGGATCTTTCGGCGCTGAGTGGAGCATGGATAGACCCGACTGCAGGGTTTGATGCGCCAAAAATGAACGTTTGGCGTTATCTAACTCACCCGATAGCGTGAGCAGCAGATGGATGAGTTGGGCTACAGTTTTCACAAAATCCCGTTCATTCGAGTTCCACGTTCGAGGACTCTCATGACCAATCAAGAACAGGAAACTCGGTTGTTTCGGGGAATGTGCTGGATAGGATAAAGACTCAATCAGGAGCGATCGCAGATTCAGTTGCGTTAACGTCTCCCGCCAGGATATGAGTAACCCATCCGCCTCAATATCTTCAATCACCTCCATTTTTTTTCGTCCCCTCAACCACTGCTGATCCTGATCATTCAGGGGGGGTAAGGGTGAGGGACAAGGACGGCGATTCGACGGTTGTCGGCTAAACACAACAGTGAATTGACCCGACTGATCCCGTTGCAGGATTACCAATCGATCCGTATTCAGATGCTGGCAAATCAGCTTCCCCGACTCATTCAGGGCGGCTTCAGGCGTGGGACGACAGGCGATCGCTTGAGCGATCCTTGCTAGCACCTGGCTATCCTTGATTCTTACCTGAACTTGGGTGTCTAATTCCTCTCCACTCACCACCAGCGCCACTAATTGAGCGGTGGCTAAAATATAGTTCCGTTCTGCCCGTTCCCAAATTCGCGGATCGTCTTCTTCCACCGACAGAAAACCCAACAATTCCCCTTGAATTTGAATCGGGGCTGCCATCAACGAGCGAGTTCGGAGTCGATGTAGGATATGTTCTGTGGTTTCTGTCTTGAGTTGGCTTCTACTGCTGCCAATGGTGACTAACTGACCTACCTTTAACGCCTGATAAAAGTCACTGGCTTCAGCAACAGTAAGACCCGCTTTGGAGTTGCGTAACCCAACAACACTGCGGAGAGATTGACGATTACCCACCCGATGCCAGAAATAGCGTTGCTGCGGATGATACCAATAAATATTAGTGCGCGTCGGCGTAATAAACTCTTGAGTCATCGCCACCAATTTATCCAGACGCTGAACCAGCTTGGGCAATTGGAGCAGCTCATCGAGGGCTTGAAACAGGGGTTTATCAGGGCGTTTGATTGCCGATTGTTGCCAATTGACCTCTATTTCATGTAAAGCCGCCGCTAATCCACCCAACACCATGGATAAATGGGCGGTGTCTTTGGGTTGGGCAGAGATACCCCATTGATGTGAACCCAACAAGGTGACACCAAAACATTGATCCTTGGCGCGTAAGGGAAACAGTAATGTTCCCTGAATCCCTAAATTGGTAGCAATTCGTCGCCATTCTCCCGCGCGGATTTCTTGCTGAATATCAGGAACGGTGATTGGGCGTTGTTGAATCACGATTTGTTCTAACAGATCACCCGGTTGCAGGTTGTATCGCTGCTTCAAAAAATCGGTCTCACCCGTGGGAGCAATACCCCCTTTGCCAAATAAGCGATGATCCAAGCGATCATAAAGCCCAATCCAGATCAGGTGGTAATCAAACTCGGTTTGCAGGTAATTTAGAGTAGTTTCGATCAACACCTCAGCATTGTCCTCTTCCCGCAATGTCTCCAGCACTCGTCCTAGGGTGAGGAATGGATGATCGTTTTGGGATGGTAGATTTTGCTGACCCATAATTAATTATCAGGGAACGGGGAGCTAGGGATGCAATGTAGAGACGTAGCATGCTACGTCTGGGAGATGGGGGAGCAGAGGGAGCAAAGGACAAATAACCAATGACAAATGACAAATGACAAATGACGAATGACAAAGGACAAATAACCAATGACTGATATTTACCAATCTGCCATTCGCCCCATTCTATTTTCGCTGGTGAAGGCAGATCCGGAGTGGGCGCACGAACAGACAATGCATTTGTTAGGTTGGCTAGATCGGACTCATGAATCCTCCTCAACTCCTTGGCTTTCCTCTCAATTGCACCAAGCCTTTTGCCTGAGCGATGTTCGCTTGGAACAAACTCTATGGGGACTGAAATTTCCTAATCCTCTCGGTTTAGCCGCCGGATTTGATAAAGATGGGGTAGCGGCTCGAATTTGGCGCATCTTTGGGTTTGGCTTTGCTGAACTGGGAACCGTTACCTGTCACGCCCAACCCGGAAACCCCCAACCCCGGTTGTTCCGTTTACTCCAAGATAGAGCTGTTCTCAACCGTATGGGGTTTAATAATCGAGGGGCGAAAGCCTTGGCAGATCGATTAGGAGCGATCGCGCATCAGCCGTTTGAGCCGATCCCTGTGGGGATCAATCTGGGTAAGTCTAAGGTAACACCCTTAGAAGATGCCGCTACTGACTATTTAACCAGTTTCCGCCTACTTAAGCCTTGGGGTGATTATTTTGTGGTTAATGTGAGTTCACCCAATACACCCGGATTGCGATCGCTACAAGATGCTGAACAACTGCGAATCATTTTGGAGACGTTGCAACAGGACAATCAAGGACAAAAGCCGCTTTTAGTCAAGATTGCACCGGATTTGGAGTGGGAGGCGATCGCGGATGTTGTGATGCTAGCTCAAACCTATCAGCTTGCGGGGATTGTGGCTACTAACACAACAATTCGCCGGGATATCCTGAAAACCCAAGTCATCACCACCACAGGCAAACCCGTAACTGAAGAAGCTGGCGGAATTAGTGGTGCGCCACTGCGGGAACGTTCGACAGAGGTGATTCGGTTTATTCACCAGCAAACCCAGGGGAAATTACCGATTATCGGTGTGGGGGGAATTTTTACCGCCGAGGATGCCTGGGAAAAGCTCACCGCCGGAGCCAGCTTGATTCAGGTGTACACGGGATTAGTCTACTCCGGACCCTGGATGGCACGGCGAATCATGCAGGGATTGTTAAGAAAGTTGGAACAACAAGGATTGAGTTCGATTACTCAGGTGGTGAAGCAGGCACAAGCCTCTACCGAGTGAAACTGAGTCCGAGTAAAGGCTTTGTCAACACCAGTCCAGTCATCGGATCATCTACTTCAATTGTGTCAAAATGGTAACAATATGACTCGAAACAGAGATGGATTGAGATTATTTGAACTTGTCATTTCTGCCTTGAAAGCCGACTAGGGCGGATAACACTGCACGAATCATCAGGTTATCCCTAGCCACAACTTTTTTTCAATACTAGAATAGTATAGAAAGAAAACCATTCTAGAGATAGATATTGTTAATTTTTGTCACAAGATCACGCTCAACAACTTGCCTTAGATCTAGTAGGTCAGTATTATTAGTTCACTGATAAACAGCAACTGGATCAGGAAACGTTAATTAGGCAGACTAATTTGACAAACGCTTAAACGCTTACGTCAAGTGTAGATCTTTCATCTGGAATAGTATCCTTTTTTTTGTACCTTCGGGTCAGAGTAACGAATAGACAACGAATCTCTCTATCGTGGAGTCACTCACCACCAAATTTTCAATCTACTGAGGTTATTTATGTGGGAAACAGTTTTTATCGGAGCCATCGCATTTTACGTAATCATGTTGCCGATTTTCTTTAGCCGATGGTTAGATTTCATGCAACATGATGACAGCTTGTCCCAAAATGAGAAATTTTCCTCTTGGGTGATTTTGGTCATTGCTACTATCCTGTGGCCCATCGTCGTGCCAATATCTTATCTAGAACTGTTAGATGCCCGCAAAACATTTAATAATTACTGAAGCGGTTCAAGATTCAGGATCACGGTATAGAGATAGATAGAGTCGTCATCAGACACAACTCGCCACCTCCATCAAAAATATAGGTAATTGGCGAACCGTTTAGTTAATAATGTTACGATTTGTCAATTAAGTTGGAGTGCAAAGGGTGCATCCCGCTTTTAACCGTCTCTTCTACCGTCCTGCACTAGGATGCTCAGAAAGCCACTTCACCGCCATCAGTAGATTATTTTCTAATCCCAAGCCTTTCAGGAAACTTGAATGCAAGCTTAAATTGCTGCAAAAACGAGTATCTAGAAAGCGTTTAGGGAGTAACAACCGAAAAAAGGCACAAGCTAAAGTCAGCCGACTACATGAACGGATAGCAAACATCAGGAAAAATTACCACTGGGAATTAGCCCACAATCTTTGTGATTGGGCGGGAATGATATTTGCTGAAGACCTCAACCTTAAGGCACTAGCAAAAGGGATGTTAGGCAAGCATTGTTTAGATGCAGGTTGGGGGCAATTCCTACAAGTATTAGAGCAATGCTGCTTTAAACGTGGCGTATTTTTCCGAAAAACCGATGCCAAAAAGACAAGTCAGACTTGTCCTAACTGCCTAACAGAAACGGGAAAGAAACTGCTGTCAGAACGTGTCCATTCATGTAGTCATTGCGGCTACACCACCGATAGAGATGTAGCAGCCGCACAAATAGTCTGTATAAGAGGACTTGCAGCCGTGGGACACACGGTCAAGATGCTTTCTGAGGGTAAATTCATTGGAATCCCTACGATGAAAGAATCACCGTCCTTATAGGGCGGTGAGTGTCAAAAAGAACCAATGATAAATGGCAAAACGACGACTGAATTTCACTAACAACCATTGGCTAATCGGTTTTTTCTTAGCCGCCTTTTTCCTGGGAAGTATTTCTCTAGGAAATGTACCGCTGCGAGATTGGGATGAAGGGACTCGCGCCCTGATTGCTAGAGAGATTTACCGCACCGGGAACTGGCTTCATCCGACACTTCAGGGGGAACCCTATCTACTCAAACCCCCGTTAATGGATTGGTTAATTGCTCTGTCGTATAAATTTTGGGGAATTGGAGAATTCACCACCCGCCTACCGGGAGCATTTTTGTCCGCCTGTAGCGTTCCGCTACTCTATTTGTTGGGGCGAGACGTTTTTGCCCAACGTCTCCCGGCTATATTAGCGGCTAGCGTTTATTTGACATTGCTACCTGTGGTGCGTCATGGGCGTCTGGCGATGCTGGATGGTACGGTAGTGTTGTTTTTTCTGCTATTGCTACTGTGTCTGCTGAAAGCGCGTCAGGATAAGCGTTGGGCGGTTGGGATTGTGATTAGCCTGGGATTGATTACGTTAACTAAAGGGATTTTGGTGATCCTGTTGGGTGCGATCGCGTTTGGGTTTCTCTTGGCTGATAGACAATGGACGCAGTTAAAGAGTCCCTATTTTTGGCTAGGGATTCTCTTGGGGAGTACACCTGCGATCGCGTGGTATGCAGTTCAGTGGCAATATTATGGTGAAACCTTTTGGCAGGTGCATTTTCAGGCGCAGGGGTTGAACCGCATCTCGGAATCTGTGGAGGGAAATAAGGGTGCGCCTTGGTATTATTTGCTGGAATTACTCAAATACAGTTTTCCCTGGTTCCTGTTTTGGTTGGGCGGATTGGGGTTAGCTTGGCATCATCGTCAACGGAGTTGGGGCAAACTGGTACTGATTGGTACAATTGGCTATCTGGGGGCGATTTCCCTAATGGGAACCAAGTTGCCTTGGTACATTATGCCGTTCTATCCCTTTTTTGCCTTAGCTGTTGGTATGTATTTAGCACAGTTGTGGCAAAAAAGCAAGCATTATCCCCAAGTTTTAGTCTGGCTTTTGGGGCTAATGGCAGTTGCAGGGGTGGGGGGATGTGTTTACTTTATCCTGGCAGATCCGCAGCCTGTATTAATTATTATGGGCGTGGTTGTGGCGTTAACAATGGGTTTGGCGGCTTGGCAGGTTTACCAGTATAATCGCCAATTTATTCCGATTTTATTGGGCGGAACATACCTGGCGTTGTTGCTGTTGATGATGTCTACATCCTGGGTTTGGGAATTAAATGAAGCCTTTGCGGTGAAACCAGTCGCCCAGTTGATTCAGGAACACACGCCCCCAGACACGGTGATTTATACATCGTTTGGTTATCGGCGTCCCAGTTTAGATTTTTATAGCGATCGCCAAGTGATTCCGGCGGATACAACTGCGTTGAAACAGTTAGCGTCAACGTCGGCGTATTTACTGGTAGATGAGTCAACATTGGCAGGATTGCCGATTCGCGATCGCGTCATTCTTGGTAGTAGCGAAGGCTTCACCTTAATTGCAATTCTCGATTGAGTGACTATCCTGCAATCAAGCCACGGCAAAGCCTGTATTTCCTTCAAATGCTTTTACAGAAATCGGACATCCTTATGCGATCGCTACCGTAGAATTACGGAAATTTGGCGCTTATGACACGCTTCAACCCGTCAAGATCTGATAACCACTTACCGCGAACACTGGGTTCACAGAACCTGATTCGTAAATTGTTTGTAATATAAATGGCAGCATTTAATCATCGAAACGTAAACTTCTATGTCATTTGCTTGTGCTTTCTCGGAAAGGTGATTACATTAGAAATTGAAGCCTAAAGGCTTACTAATGACAGAAGTTGAACTGAAAAAATCAAATTAGGAGGTATAAAACCGACTGATAAATTTCATCTCTATTTCCTCATTGACAAGTAACAGCAACGCTCAACAAATTGCTGAGATTTCCTAAAATTGTAAACTAGGGATATAAGCTCTAAAGACTAAGTTTTTAGTGCCACTCCAGATAGAATTAACTTAAACAGGAAATCATTCAAGCGGTCTAGTTTTGAGAGTTGCTGTTGCTTTATGGTTTGTCATTCGTCATTCGTCGTAATCGCTTCTCTTCACGCTAGCGCAGTTTTCAACGCAAACTTAATAAATTATAGAACCCTTCTTTTCCAGACTGTAGAGACGTTGCATGCAACGTCTCTACAAAGCTATTCTGGCTCTTGAAACACGTCACAGGAGAACATCTCCGTTAATGTCCGCAGATAGGGTAAAAAGGTTGCCATATTTTCGGGAGGTAGGCGATTGTACATTTCCCAACCAATCGCTTTCAGCATATCTTGCACTAAACGCCAGCCGACACGCAGACGCGGATAAAGCATGACGCATAACGGAAACAATTCTCGCTGCACCGCCCGAATGTCATCTTCTAAGACACACAGACACAGATAAACCTGAAACATTTCCACGTCGCGGATACTGGCAATTCTTACCGTTTTGCTCATCAGCGAACCGCTGTAGGTTTCGTAGTTGGGATTTTGACGGCAAACTTGTTGGCACACCGAAATAGCCAGTTTTGTGCTGATGGGTAACAGATTCTGCACCGCTAATAGCGCCTGGGAATTGTAGGGATGGTTGGCAGCTGCATCATACGCCGCTTGTAGGGGCATATACATGTGGTCATCCATTACCTTTAAATAGGGAAGCCACAGTTTTTGTTCTGCTGGTGAGAGCCACTCGAGTAATTTTTGACCCGTGTAGTGAAACTGCATACTGACAAACCCGATCGCACGGCGGTCAACACTCGTATATTTTTGGCGCACTTTACCAAAATCTTTGCCGACAATCACCGATAAGCGTCGGGGTGTTGCGCGTTGAGCATAAGCATTTGCCGTCTTTTGAAACAGATAACGGGTATCAGCCGCAATTTCTAAGGGATTGACTAATTCAGGATTAATACCATGACGCCGAATTTCCTCAGATAGCAGCGTTTCGGTCAACGACCAGGCTTGGGCACTGGCAAAGTTGAGCTTTTGCATCATTTTCTCTGCCGTGCTTTTTCTGGCTTCGAGTGAGGCAATTTCCTTGAGATCCGCCGCCGCTAAACTGGATGCTGACTCATTTTGGTCTTGGTTGGTAACAGCCGTATAGTATTTCCTCGCCCAAAGCACCGCTAAGGAATGAACGTTGGATGTTGACGAGTCGGACTTTGACGAGTTGGGTGTTTTGCCAACAGTAGAACGCTGACGCTGTGTCGGCTGGGACACGGAACGTTCTGTGGATGCGATGGAATAGGTCATGGTAAAAATCCCGCTACACTCTCATTTCCCTTCAATAGGAGAAGATGCAAAAAGCCCTATGTCTCACCTGTAGTCAGGTGAGTGTCAATCAGCACTGATGATGCATCCTCTCGGCGTTAAAAAAATCGGATGTTATATGGAAACTTTAAAAGAGCAGAGTCTGCCTCTGAACTCTTGTCCCAGACAAGGAGGGGTTCGAGTTGCGATAACGACTCTGCTCAAAAATCGCTTCTGTCATATTTTTGCTGTTTTTATCATTCATAATACAGGATTATCACAGTTATTAAAAGAAATGAACCATTCTCATTTAGTTTTCACCCAACAGGTGAGACTGGCAGGGGATTACCCCTCAAGCGCTTTCCAGGAAAGGGTTAATGGTTAATTGGGTTGGGGAGGCATGATTCTCAGATAACTCGGCTGAGCGTGAGTAAGGTGACTTAAATCACACTTTCCATGTTACCTTGCCCACTGATGTAAGAGATAGGAGTAGTATTCTGTCTTATCGACGGTATCCAGCACCCGAATCCGTTTTCCTCCCGCTTCGACTTGGATACGACCTTGACTGGAACCCTGAGGAATCACAGTGGTTTCCCAATCTTGCCAGGTAAAGAACTCGGGATGAGCCAGATAGGTGGTGGCGAGAACATCCCAGAAATAATAGTCTTGGGGAATTACTAAGGCGTAACATTGACCCGCCAAATCGGAAATGGGATGGTGACGCTGTTTCCCCAATTTGTAAACAAACTCAGAGGTAACCGGGACGGTATTGGTCAAGTCAAGGGGACAAAGGACAATCGGAATCTGAGTTTGCCAAATTTGATGCACGGCGAGGGGGTCCCAGTAGGCGTTCCATTCGGCTGAACCATCTTGTCCAGGTTCCAGGCTTTTTTCGACGTTCCCTGGAACGTGAATTGCACCCCCCATCCAGACGATTTGTTCAATCTTCGCTGCGATATCAGGGGCAAGGTTTAAGGCGGTGGCGACAGTGGTGAGGGGTCCTGTCACCATCAGGGTAACAGGTTGGTCAGCCGTTTGCAGCGATCGCACGATAAACTCTTGACCGGTTTCGGTTAGCAGGGGGGTTTGAATGGTGTCATTCTGGTTAAGAATTGGCAGATGATCCACGATAAACGCATCCCGGCGGTAAAGGGGGGGAAAGGGATTAATCCCGCGTACCGTACTTTCAGCAACGGGGATATGAGAACATCCGATTAGGTCTAAAATTTTGCGCGTGGCGTTAACGGCGGGTTGAATATAGCAATCAGCCGGAGTGACAACGATACCCAAAGGTTGGATGTGATCCATTGTCATCAGCAAGACGGTTGCCAAATAATCATCGACACCGCCATCCTGATCCATGAGGACGAGAGGTTTGGACACGAGGAGAAATTTTCCGCAAGCATACACTTGATTATTATCCCTCAATTTTCATCCTTGACCAGATCCCCGACTTCTTCAAGAAGTCGGGGATCTAAATTGCCTGACTTAGGTCTGTGAGAAGACTATGATCACAACAGAGTGATTAAACGGGATGGATTTTAGAACGAATCTTATGGTACAAGAATTGCAATCCTCTGAAAGAGTCAACCTGCAACATCCAGACAGTGATGGTCAACCCCTGGCAGACAATACAATTCAATTCCGCTGGATTGTTGTCATCAAAGAAAACTTAAAACTTTGATTTAGCGATCGCGCGGATGTATTTGTAGCAGGTGATTTATTCTGGTATCCTGACCCAAAATCCTTGGTTCGTCAAGCTCCTGATATCATGGTTGTCTTTGGTAGACCCAAAGGCGATCGCGGATCGTATAAACAATGGCAAGAAGATAACATTGCCCCCCAAGTGGTATTTGAAATACTCAGTCAGAAATTAGGGGCTGCTGTCGGGAGTGTTGTGGTGGGGGAAAAGAGGAGGGGAAGCCGGGGAAGCAGAGGAAGCCGGGGGAGCAAGGATATATTTTCGGTGATTCTCTCGCCAGAGTTTTGATGGATAGTTTCACATTTCCAGAGGAGATCAACAACTTTCCCTACAGCTCCAAGCTTTGATAGCTAAGGGTAAGGGCTTTGTGCAGCAAGCCCAAATTAGATCCTTTGGTGGGATCAGAAATAAACTGCTGAATCTCTTCGTATTCAGGAAAGTTTCCTTCAGACATATATTGATAAGATGAACAGTCTCTTCCTTCTGGCTCAACGTCAAAACATCGGGCTAGGTAATTCTTGCGGCTAAATACGGTTTGATTTTGTGACCCTTGATTAACGGAAATGACCGAGGCTATCTTATACAACTTGGGGTTAAGAGTACCTAGATTATCGCTGTAAACTTGCTCAAAATCCTTCAGGGTTAGTAAACCTTTCGGTTTAATTTCGACTAACTTAGCATAGGTAACGAAATATCCCTGTCCCATCCCACTTCCGTCTAAAAGGATTTCATTGATACCATCTCCATTAACATCGCTGATTTTTTGAATATTGGAGTAACCTGTCACATCTCCATAGGTTACGACTTGACCGGAATAAGCAACACCTATTCGTATTGTGCTTTGGAAACGAGGATGGCAAGAATCACCGAGGCTAACGAGATAGACAACTTGATCAGCTTGTGCATCTGTAAATGAGCCACGAGCATAATCTATAACCGTCGGCGACAATTCTCCATTACAGGCTTGATCCGTATTTCTCACCATTTGAGAGATGACAAGGTTTTCAGTGTTGGCGGGTAGTTGCGGTGATGACTCAGCATTGAAGTCTTCGTTTCGATAATCGAGTAAAATTGAAGGCTGAGCGACGGTTGAACTTGTCAACAGAAGTAACAAAAGTCCGGTAAAACTAATTTTGTGCATATCTTTGACTAAACGGTTTAAATTAGGCAACGGGCAACGAGCAACAGTGAGGATTTGAGATTTGTTAACATTGCTTCGCACAGCAAAAAAAAAGCGAAGCATCCTCTGTCCTCCCTCCTTGCAGGGAGAAGGGGGGTTGGGGAGAACGAGAGGGGTGGGAAGGAGGCTGGGGGGTTAGGTTTGATGTTGATTTTTTGATATGCCGTGAAAAGTCAGCCCAGTCGATGGAAGGAACTGGTAGAAAAATCCCCTCAAGCGTTATTGTGTAAGAAGTCACGGCAATCCGACCCTATCTCTCGTAACACTAAACTTTTAGACTAACGTTAACTATGTTTGATGCTCTCGCCGAACGCTTAGAAGACGCCTGGAAGAAACTACGCGGTCAAGACAAGATATCTCAAGCCAATATTCAAGACGCCCTGAAAGAGGTGCGTCGGGCTTTGCTGTCGGCAGATGTGAACCTGCAAGTTGTCAAAAAATTTGTTGCTGATGTTGAAACGACGGCAATGGGCGCTGATGTTATCGCTGGCGTCCGCCCTGACCAACAGTTTATCAAGATTGTCTACGATGAACTGGTGCAGGTGATGGGGGAAAGTAATGTCCCCTTGGCTAAGGCAGATACATCGCCCACTATCGTGCTGATGGCAGGGTTGCAGGGAACCGGGAAAACTACGGCGACGGCTAAGTTAGCCCTACACCTGGGGAAGGAAAACCGCAGTTGCTTGATGGTGGCGACGGACGTTTATCGCCCTGCGGCGATTGACCAGTTGGTGACGTTGGGTGAACAGATTAATATCCCTGTTTTTGAAATGGGGACGGATACTAACCCCGTAGAGATTGCCTGTCAGGGGGTTGCCCATGCTAAGGAAACGGGTGTTGATACTGTAATTATCGATACGGCGGGACGATTACAAATCGACGCCGAGATGATGGCGGAACTTGCCCAGATTAAGGACAATGTTAAACCCGACGAGGTGCTGCTGGTTGTTGACGCGATGACGGGTCAAGAGGCGGCAACCCTAACCCATACGTTTAATCAACAAATTGGGATTACAGGGGCAATTCTGACCAAGCTGGATGGCGATACCAGAGGGGGTGCAGCCTTGTCTGTGCGCCAGGTATCGGGTCAGCCGATTAAATTTGTCGGTGTGGGTGAAAAGGTAGAGGCACTACAGCCATTTTATCCCGATCGCATGGCATCCCGGATTCTGGGTATGGGCGATGTGCTGACGCTGGTGGAAAAAGCCCAAGAAGAAATTGACATGGCTGACGCCGCCCAGATGCAGGAGAAAATGCTCAATGCTCAGTTTGACTTCAGCGATTTCTTGAAGCAAATGCGGCTGTTGAAAAATATGGGTTCCCTGGGTGGGTTGATGAAGCTGATGCCAGGAATGGGTAAGCTGAGTTCGGATCAACTGGAAAAAGGGGAAGGTAAGCTCAAGCAAACGGAAGCGATGATTAATTCGATGACGGCTGAGGAACGCCGCAATCCGGATTTGCTGGCTGGTTCTCCCAGTCGCCGCCGCCGTATTGCCAGGGGTTCAGGGCATAGTGAGCGTGAGGTGAGCAGTCTAATTAGTGAGTTTACCAAGATGCGATCGCTGATGAAGCAGATGGGTCAAGGTCAAATGGGCGGACTTCCCGGAATGGGCGGAATGGGCGGAATGGGTGGTATGGGTGATATGTTTGGTGGCGGGATGGGCAATCGTGCCTCACAGGGTTGGCGCGGTAGCGGTCCGACAAAGAAGAAGAAAAAGGCGAAGAAGAAGAAGGGGTTTGGTCAGCTTTGAGAAGATAAGGGTGTAGGGGGAGCTGGGGGAGCTGGGGGAGCTGGGGGAGCTGAGGGAGCTGGGGGAGCTGAGGGAGCTGGGGGAGCTGGGGAAGTCAACAAATGACGAATGACGAATGACGAATCCCCATTTCCCCTAAATCTATAATTATCGCTTAAAATCAAACAGGTGAGTTATTGGAAACTATGGTCAAAATTCGATTAAAACGATTCGGCAAAAAGCGTGAAGTGAGTTATCGCATTGTAGCGATTGAGAGTAGTACCCGTCGGGATGGGCGTCCTTTGGAGGAGTTGGGCTTCTACAATCCCAGAACTGATCAAACGACGCTGAATGCCCCCGCTATTGCCAAGTGGCTGAAAAACGGAGCGCAGCCCACGGATACCGTTCGCAGCATTCTCAAGAAAGCCAATGTCCTTGAACAACAAGCCAGTGTCTGAACCTGGGCAGAAAACCAGTCCGGATTATGGGAGTCTGGTGCGATTTTTAGTTGAGCCGTTTTTAGAGTCTTCCACGTCGCTGAGTTTAGACTGCGAACGCGCCCATGCTAATAGTCGGGTCTGGATTCGGCTGGCGTTTGACGGAGAGGACAAGGGGCGAGTCTTTGGTCGAGGCGGTCGTAATATTCAGGCAATTCGCACCGTTATCCAAGGGGTGGCTAAGATTGCTGGTGAATCGGTCTATTTGGATATCTATGATGAGTCGGGTGGCACATCCCGCCGTGAAGCCCCTTCCGGGAGTAGATCCCAGGGGAGGAAAGGTTCGCCTCGACGCTTACCCTTGCCTAAACCTAACTCTAAGCCTCGTTCTTGATTTGTCATTGGTCATTTGTCATTTGTCCTTTGTTTTCCCTGCCTGCTAATAGTTGCAAGACTTACGCAGCCACACCCGATATACTGGTTAAGGTGCGTTACGCTTCGCTAACACACCCTACCACCCTACTGGCTGATAACTGCTCACTGATAACTGATGATAAACCTTGAGTGAAGTATCTAAAACAATTGAATTACCGAGTGTCCAGAGTGCTATGGTACTGGCGGGCGATCGCGAGAGTAATCTGAAGTTGCTCTCTCAACGCACTGGCGCGAGTCTGGTATTAAGGGGACAGGAGTTGCTCATTTCGGGGACTCAAAAACAAGTTGAGCGCGTCTCGTCTGTGGTGCGATCGCTTAAACCGTTTTGGCTGGAGGGTAGACGGATTGAAGAGGCGGATATTCGCACCGCGTTTCAGGCTTTGGATACCCACCGTGAGGATGAACTCCAGGATTTACATCAAGATGTACTGGCGCGTACCCGTCGCGGTGATGTGATTCGCGCCAAGACGTTTCGCCAGCGCCAATACGTTAAAGCGGTTCTTACTCATGATTTGACGTTTTGTATTGGACCGGCGGGAACCGGGAAAACCTTTTTGGCGGTGGTATTGGCAACTCGGGCATTACTGGCAAATGAGTATGAACGCCTTATTTTAACCCGACCGGCTGTAGAAGCGGGGGAAAAGTTAGGATTTTTGCCGGGAGATTTACAGCAGAAAGTCAATCCGTTTTTACGTCCGCTTTATGATGCTTTATATGAACTAATTGATGGGGAGAAAATTCCCAATTTAATGGAACGGGGAATTATTGAAGTCGCACCCTTAGCCTATATGCGCGGACGAACCCTGAATAATGCGTTTGTAATTGTGGATGAAGCCCAAAATACCACCCCAGCCCAGATGAAAATGGTCTTAACTCGCTTGGGGTTTGGTTCTCGGATGGTGGTGACTGGAGATGTTACTCAAACCGATTTACCACCGAATCAAGATTCAGGATTAGGAGTGGCGCAAAAAATTCTGCGCCCCGTTGATGGGATTGCGTTTTGCGAACTTTCCACTCAAGATGTGGTTCGTAATGCTCTGGTTCAGCGCATTGTTGAGGCTTACGAGAAACATCAAAAATAAGGCAGTGGATAGAGAATAGAGGATAGAAGGAAAATTACTACTGCTCGGATAAGCTCTAATTTAATTTTTCTTCCCCATCTTCCCCCGATTCCAGACGCGCCATGGCACGTCTCTACATTGCTTCCTCTATCTTCCCCACTTATCTACTGAGGATTACCAATCAAGGTAAAAGGTGCCCAGTAGTACGGATGCGAGAAGTTGAGATTTTTGGTCTTGGCGAGTTCTGCCATTTCTGGGGGTAAAGTTATGCTCTTATCTCCATAATTTAATTGACCGTTAGCAATACTAACTTCGCCGCGAATCATGGCAAGTTGCGCTCGGCGTAATGCCTCACTTTTAATCGGAACTTGGCTTAACTGACGATAAAATTCAGTGGTGACACCTAATGCCCCTTCATCACTGACGTACCATAGAGTAGCTAGGGTAGAATCAACACCTGCTTGTAATGCTGAGCCAGCAAAACCTAATTCAGCCTCTTGATTACCGAGGGCAGTTCGGCAAGCACTGAGGACTAATAAATCGATAGCGGAATCAGATAAGCCTAATTCCTTGAGTTCATTCAGCCGGAGTTTGCGATTCCACAGTTGAATGTAAGAATTCTCTGGATTACCTGGTTTGAATTCGGCGTGAGTGGCTAGATGGATGATACCAAATTCATTCTGGCTGATTTGTTCTTGCAGATTCTGGAAGGTGAACGTCTCATTGAGAAATGCTTTGCCTTTCCACAGGTATTCAGTAATTGTGGATAATTCTAGGGGGACATAAGGTAACTCTTGTAAATCGAGGAATTTCGACGCCCCCATCGCTAGAACTGGACGCAAGCGAATGTCGGGATTGCGAGCTTGCATTAAACTGAAGCTGGGAATCAAGTTGACACTATAGTTCTCGATTAAGAAGTTGTCTCCATCGTGAAGGGCGGCGATGGGGAGCGATCGCAACCCGGAATCCATGGCAAACATTAACCCTTGGATTTGGCGTGCTTCTAAATCGTCCGCTAAGGGTTCGATTAACCATTGGTAGAGTTGCTGAGCTGAATCCAGGTAGTTCGTTGATCCAAGGTTACGACGATCGCTAAGTGTCCGCTGAAACTTTTGAGTCTCTGCTAAAACCTTAGCCCGAATCGCATTAGGAACTCGACGTTGAATGGCTTCACCATCGGCAGTAATCAGTACCAATTCTAGCTGTTGATTGTCTTCTGGTGAGCAATTGCTTGATGCTGAGGGGGTATAACCAAATCGGCGATCCATGGCTGGCGCAGACTCTGCTTGACAAGCATTAGCTTCTGAGTTCATGGGTTGAGGGACAAAGCTGACATAAATCACAGCGGTTTTCAAGCCGGTGACTTGTTCGATGTCGCGAGTCCGTTCAGTGATATCTTGTAGATTTAGCTGTTTGGTTACAAATTGTTGTTGGAGATAGGTTTGGAATTCTTGGGTAAAAGCAGCTTCAAGTTGATCCACGCGATCGCTAACATTATCCGTTTCTGACGATGTTGATGATTCTTCCTGGTTTGAAGCCTGCTGTTGAGGCGTCTCACTGGGGGTTCCATTACCGTTGTTTGCGGCTGTGGTGTCTTGTCCAGAGGATTCAGGGGTATTGGAATTACCGTTGGCGATACCGGAATTATCGCCACTGTCGGTGGGGTTCGAGCCACCGTTATTCACGGTATCGCTATTGTCAGGAGTATCCGGATTAGGATTACGGCTATAGGTTTCGCCGCCATCATCATTAGAGGTATCGGTGTTGGCGTTCTCTGTCTCCGTCGGATCTGTATTGTCGGTGTTGTTATCTACCGTCTCTGTACCACTATTGTCTTCGGCGGTCTCACTATTGTCAGGAATAACAGGATTGCGACTATAGGTTTCGTCGCCATCATCATTAGAGGTATCGGTGTTGGCGTTCTCTGTCTCCGTCGGATCTGTATTGTCGGTGTTGTTATCTACCGTCTCTGTACCACTATTGTCTTCGGCGGTATCGCTATTGTCAGGAGTAACAGGATTGCGACTATAGGTGTCGTCGCCATCATCGTTAGAGGTATCGGTGTTGGCGTTCTCTGTCTCCGTCGGATCTGTATTGTCGGTGTTGTTATCTACCGTCTCTGTACCACTATTGTCTTCGGCGGTCTCACTATTTTCAACAGTAACGGGGTTACGGCTATAGGTTTCGCCGCCATCATCATTAGAGGTATCGGTGTTGGCGTTCTCTGTAGAAGGCGTATCGCTAGCTTGAGTCGGAGTCCGGCTGTAGGTTGTCGGAGGGGAGTTATTATTCCCGCTATTAGAATTATTGCTCTCGGCGTTACTCTCAGCTACATTACCTTCTTCGCAGCTAGGATCATCTGCGGAGCAGTTTTCTTCGTCATCGTTATTAGTGTTGATCCTAGGAAACCGACTATAGGTTCGACTATAGGTTTGAATACTGTTTTCCGTATCTGAATTGGCAGCTTGAGTATCATCATCACCATTATCCGCGATCGCACCTGAGTTATCGCTTGTCGTGCGATCGCCTACGGAATTGGTTGTATTTTCAGCCGAATTTTCTCCGGAATCCCCTTCCGGTTCCGTTGGTTCCTGTGCAACCTGTGCAATTGGAGGAGTATTCGGTTCCGGTTCCGCTGGTTCCTGGCTAATTGGAGGAGTATTCGGTTCCGGTTCCGTTGGTTCCTGTGCAATTGGAGGAGTATTCGGTTCCGGTTCCGTTGGTTCCTGTGCAATTGGAGGATTCGGTTCCGGTTCCGCTGGTTCCTGGCTAATTGGAGGAGTATTCGGTTCCGGTTCCGTTGGTTCCTGGCTAATTGGAGGAGTATTCGGTTCCGGTTCCGTTGGTTCCTGTGCAATTGGAGGAGTATTCGGTTCCGGTTCCGTTGGTTCCTGTGCAATTGGAGGATTCGGTTCCGGTTCCGCTGGTTCCTGGCTAATTGGAGGAGTATTCGGTTCCGGTTCCGTTGGTTCCTGGCTAATTGGAGGATTCGGTTCCGGTTCCGTTGGTTCCTGGCTAATTGGAGGAGTATTCGGTTCCGGTTCCGCTGGTTCCTGGCTAATTGGAGGAGTATTCGGTTCCGGTTCCGTTGGTTCCTGGCTAATTGGAGGATTCGGTTCCGGTTCCGTTGGTTCCTGGCTAATTGGAGGATTCGGTTCCGGTTCCGTTGGTTCCTGGCTAATTGGAGGAGTATTCGGTTCCGGTTCCGTTGGTTCCTGGCTAATTGGAGGAGTATTCGGTTCCGGTTCCGTTGGTTCCTGGCTAATTGGAGGAGTATTCGGTTCCGGTTCCTCAACAACTATGATGGGCGTTTCTTCTTCAGAAGAAGGTTCCTCAACCTCTAGGGAAGGGGGAGGATCAGGTTCATCAATCCCAACAGGAGGATCTACAGAAGGTTGCTCTGGTTCTGCTGGATTAGGTGGATCTGGGTCTGTGGGATCTGGGTCTGTGGGATCTGGGTCTGTGGGATCTGGGTCTGTGGGATCTGGGTTTGTGGGATCTGGGTTTGTGGGATCTGGGTTTGTGGGATCTGGGTTTGTGGGATCTGGGTTTGTGGGATCTGGGTTTGTGGGATCTGGGTCTGTGGGATCTGGGTCTGTGGGATCTGGATTAGGTGAACTAGGTGGTAGGTTCTCTGTTATATCAGGCGGTGTTAGAGTTGTTGGAGTGAAATGTTCTGTCAGTGGTGGTTGCAATACGCCATCGTGTATATTTCTTATGCTTATATCTTCTGGTGTTGGGGCAAAAGTGCTTACCTGACCAGATTCACTAGGAGACTTCTGATTTTTTAATCTAATAGCTTGTTCAACAGTAATCGTTCCATCCGCCGTCGATAAGATAACCGAACCTGCTTGAAGATCACCTGGATCATTGTTAGTTCCTTGGTTCTCAACATTTATATTCTGTTGAACAAGAATGTCACCTTGTCCAGTAGATATGGTAACGTCACCAGCATCACCTTCATTCCAGTTATTTGTATCTATATTGCCTGTTGTGATATTACCTTGCTCTGATGCGTATAAGGTGACATCACCAGCACTACCTTTGCTGCGATCTTCAGTATTAATGTTGCCGATGCCAATATTCCCTTGCGTGGTAGATACCCACACATCACCAGCATCTCCAAAACTTTTATCCTCTGAGATTAGATCACCAGTTGTAACGTCTTGTTGAGCAAATAATGAGATTGAACCTGCACTACCCTGACCTGCATTACTGGTATCGAGCGTTTCTGCTGTAATGCCACGATTTGAATTAATATTGATTCCTGTCGATGCTGTAATAGTATCCGTGGCGACAACATCTCCACTTTGGATACCTGAACCGCTTAAGACGACTTGTCCATTCTCAACGGCTAAAGTTGTCGCATTTTGTATATAATTACCACCCGTGATTAATGCTGGTATGTCAGTCAGAGCAATTGGCTCAGAACCTGAGTAAGCTGGGCGTTCAATATCCAGACTCAACACCATTCCGGGTTGGCTTAGACGCACTATACTATTGCCTGGAACGGTTGCAATAGTAATTTTACCATTGGGCGTTGAAAGAGTACCCTCACTGGCAACTGTACCACCGATTAATGTTAAGTTTCCATTCTCAACCTCTAGATCAGCCGAGTTAATAATTGCTCCTGGCTCAGATGTATCGAAGGCAAAATAATTGTTAGGAGTTCCTGCAAGCTGATTTTCATCAATTGGACCTGTCGCATTAAACCAACCTGAATCTAAACCAATTGATGTGGCAGTTGTAGCGGTAAAGTCTCCTGGTACATTCAGACTCGCACCTTGACCAAAAACGATACCCGCCGGATTCATCAAAAAGAGATTGGTACTGCCCGTTCCTCCCAGAACTTCGATGAGTCCGTTGATTTGAGACAGATTACCACCTGTAACCCGACTTAGAATGTTTTGAATATTAGAATTAACATTAAAAGTAGCACTTTGATCGGAGCCAAGACTAAACTCCCCAAACGTGAAAAACTGATTAGTGCCAGCGTTAACGCCATCAGTAATGTTATAATTACTCCCCTCCGGGGTAACATTCGTTGCACTACCCGCTTCTGGAGTAACTTCTGCTTGGGCAATCTCAGCAAAGCCTAGAAGCCCTGTTAGACTATAGAGGGCTACCAGTGATTGGCTTATTCGGCGTGCGGCTGGTTTCATCTGGCTCACTTGAAAAACAGTAAATGCTGAGTCTCCTAACTGCTGGTGTTGTCATCTTTCCTGGTGTAGTGGATCACCCAAACCGTTGCGGTAGGTAGCTAGTAGGAGTGTTTAGGCTGATCTGCTGATGATCTTGACTCTGGCTATTGTGTGTTGTATATATTTTACCCTATACTCATCGCTTTCTTGTCGAAAAAATTTTTCTTTCCACAAGCTTAATGATTGAGTTGTGACTAACGCTACACTTTGAGCCAGGTAGGAAAACCTATACTTGATTGATATTATCGATCTATCCTAAACCTCCATTATATTAAATATTGTGAATTTGTCGAGAAAAAGGCTGGAATCCGCATCTCAGGGTCGATACACTATGGAACAGTGCGGATGTACTGACAACTTGATTAAATCCCTAGTCTCAATGGCATTCCAGCCTGCATGATTCCCCTGAAACTGACCCTGAAAAATTTCTTAAGTTATCGCGAAACGACCCTGGACTTTCGCGGACTGCATACGGCTTGTATCTGTGGCGCCAATGGTGCGGGCAAATCGTCTCTCCTAGAAGCGATTACCTGGGCGATTTGGGGACAATGCCGTGCCGCGTCGGAAGATGATTTAATCCATTCCGGGGCGAAAAATGTGCGGGTAGATTTCATCTTCCATAATAACCAACAAACCCATCGGGTGATTCGCAGCAAGCAACGGGGACAAAGCAGTTCCCTAGAATTTCAAATTGAAACCCCAGATGGATTCCGTTCTTTAACTGAAAAAGGATTACGAGCAACTCAACAGCTCATTCTGCATCATATTAAGCTGGATTACGATACCTTTATTAACTCCGCTTATTTGCGTCAGGGGCGTGCGGATGAATTTATGCTACGGCGTCCCTCGGAACGTAAACAAATCTTAGCCGATTTATTGAAACTGGATCAATACGAAACCTTAGCCGATCAAGCCAAGGATTTATCCCGCCAATTTAAAGGTCAAGCCGAACAACTCGAATCCAGTTTACAAGCCATTGAACAGCAACTGGAAGAACGAGAGGCGATCGCACACCAACAAGATGCCACTCAAACCACCTTATCTCAACTGCGCCAAGACCAGGACACCGACCAAAGCCAACTGCACCACCTGCAATCTCTCAAACACCAACGCCACACCTGGGAACAACAACTCACCTTTGTTCGCCAGCAATACCAAAATCTCACCCAAGAGTGCGATCGCCTACACCAGGATATCACCACCACCGAAACCCAAAAGCAGCAATTAGCCGCGATTCTCGACCAACAGGATCAAATTACTGCTGGTTATGCTGATTATCTCACCCTGCACCAGCGAGAAGAGAGTCTCAGCCAAAAATTCCACGCCGATCAAAACGCCCACCGCCAAAAACAGCAACACCAACAGCAACTCAACCAACAGATTCAGGAATTGAATCTACAAATTCGCCAAACCCAAGCCCAACTCGACGCCCTGCGCCCCCAAGAACAAGAAATTCAACAGATGCTTACCCGTTCGACAGACGTAGCCGAAGCCGTGGAAAAACTCAAAGCCGCCCGCACCCGCCTCAATCACCTGGATCAACTTCAACTCGACGTTTCCCCCATCCTGCAACGCCGCGCCGCCTTGCAAAGCGAACTGGATCGCACCCACGCCCGCCTCAGCGCCCGTTTAGATGAACTCAACGCCTCAGAAGATCAACTCTCGCACCAAATCGCCACCACCCCCCAACTGCGACAAACCGTTCTGCAAGTTGTCGCCGAAATCAGTACCTTAGAAAAAAAGAAAGTCTATCAACAGCGCGTCCAAGAAAAAGGACTCGAACGCCGCAGCTTTCAGGAACGACTGCAAGAAAGCCAGCGCCGTTATGAAAAACAAATCGCCGAACTCACCCAGAAAATCCAAATGCTACAGGTTCAGGACGCCGTATGTCCCCTGTGCGATCGCCCTTTAGATGAAACCCATTCCCAGCACGTTATCCAGAAAACTAGCACCGAACAACAGGAAATTCAAGATCAATTTTGGGTGGTGCGAGAACAACTAACCGTTTGTGAACGGGAACTGCAAGTTTTACGTCAAGAATACGCCCAACTCTCCCAAGAATTGGCACCTTTTGAACAATTACTCGAACAACGGGGACAACTCGAAGCCCGACTCGAAGCCACCGATGAAGTATATGATCGCCTCTACGACATCTCCGAAGAAAAGAAACAACTGGAGCGATCGCTAAGTGAAGGAACCTACGCCCTAGATATCCAAACCCAACTTCAAACCCTGGATAGCCAACTCCAACAATTAAACTACAACGAACAAACCCACGCCCTCGCACGCGGAGAAGTCGATCGGTGGCGTTGGGCGGAAATCCGCCAAGCCAAACTCGAAGACGCCCAGCGACGCCTAGAGAAAATTCAGGAACAAAAACCCCAACTGCAAGCCCAACTCGATCAGCTAAACCAATCCCTAGAGGAGTTACAAACCACTTCTCCCCTCAAACAGCAACTCGACGCGATCGAGTCACAAATTACCGAAATTGGCTACAACTTAGACACCCACAACCAACTCCGCACCGCCCTGCGACACGCCCAGTCTTGGCAACTACGTCATCAAGAATTAACCAAAGCCCAAGAACACTATCCCCAACTCTGTCAACGATTAGACAGCCTGACTCAAACCCTCGCCCAACGACAAGGCGATCGCGAAACTCTCAATACACAACTTGCCGAAATTGTCAAGCAATTAGAACAGTATCCCGACACCAGCCGCGACATCCAAAGCTTGGAACAGCGCATCCTCCAGCGACGCCGACAATTAGACGAACACCTATCCCAAATTGGGCGTTTACAACAGCGCTTAACTCAACTGGATACCCTGAAAACTCAATATCAAGAACAAGAGGAACAGGTTAAAACCCTAAAACGGCAATATCGAGTGCATCAGGAACTCGCCAAAGCCTTTGGCAAAAACGGCATTCAAACGCTGATGATTGAGAACATATTACCCCAATTAGAGGCAGAAACCAATCAAATACTATCCCGACTCACCGGAAATCAGTTACACGTCCAAATTGTCACCCAAAAAGCCGGAAAACGGGCATCAAAGCGCAAAAGTAAACTCATCGACACCCTGGATATTTTAATCGCCGACGCTAGCGGAACCCGCCCTTATGAAACCTATTCTGGCGGTGAAGCCTTCCGGATTAACTTTGCCATTCGCCTCGCCTTAGCCCGACTCTTAGCGCAGAGGGCGGGAACCTCCTTGCAAATGCTGATTGTCGATGAAGGCTTTGGTACACAAGACGCTGAGGGGTGCGAACGATTGATTGCGGCAATTAACGCGATCGCCTCTGACTTCGCTTGTATTTTAACTGTAACCCACATGCCCCAATTTAAGGAAGCCTTTCAGACGCGAATTGAAGTGCAAAAAACCGAGCAAGGTTCACAGTTAAGTTTACTGATGTAACGCTTAAAATTATTGGGCGGGACGATTTACTCGCATCACTTTTCCCCGTAAGGATTCTTCCTGTAAAATGGCTTGATGAATTCGGGTTGCCATTCTCTCTCTATCTAAGTCATCTTTACAGGCAATAATACCCGAATGATCAGAAGATAAACGGTGCAGTCGAAAGAAATCATTTCGATTTAGGGTTAAAACAGCACGATTTTCACTTGTAGCAAATTCCAAAACCTCTTGATCAGGAATTTTTTGATTTGCCTTTCCTGCTTCCTGTACAGTAAGTACATCATGACCAAAAGCGCGTAAAAATTCCACAACTCGTCGGGGAAATTGTTCATCAGCATAAAGACGTGTCATCAATCTTCTTCGTTCTGTCGAATAGCGATTTCAATCTCATCAGCATAGACTTCAGCATAAATCCAAGCATTCACCAAATCAGCAGCCGATAACGTGGAATAGTCTTGTAGAAGTTGAGCTTCACTAATCCCTAAACGGCGAGCATTGACTAACACCCAAACCGGAATGCGAGTATTGGCAATGCAGGCTGTTCCGCCACAGACACCAGGCGTTTTTT
Organism: Coleofasciculus chthonoplastes PCC 7420; assembly: GCF_000155555.1. Taxonomy (GTDB): domain Bacteria; phylum Cyanobacteriota; class Cyanobacteriia; order Cyanobacteriales; family Coleofasciculaceae; genus Coleofasciculus; species Coleofasciculus chthonoplastes_A. Next base: position 136,039 of record NZ_DS989858.1, on the reverse strand, counting down.
CAATTCCCTTCCAATTGTTATCGAAACTTTGGGCTAGGAGGTGAATGGCTTGAGCTTTTTCAGTAGGCTTTAGAGCAAGCAGTTGCGGTTCTAATTCTTTGATGTTCATGATTTAAATTAGAAATTATCCAGAAAAAAGAGAGCGGTATAGATAGAAGGGTGCAAGGATGGTGTCCTTACATTCGGGTTTACCCCATAGGCTTAAGAACAGTAATAGCATTTACCCTTACGATAACTCTTCACGCCAAGTAAACCGAATTTGCTCATCAGCCTGTCTGAACTCAATATTAAACCGATCAAATACAACTTCCCGCCCCAGGAGCAATTGTTCTGCACTTGTAATGCTTTGCAACCAAGCGACAGGAGCAATAAAACTGTGTCCATCAATTGTCATTTCAACATTCGCTCACTTTCACTTTTAGACAGTATTCTATTCATAAATTTTAAAATCAAACTCTTAAAATTATCGAAAATAACATCATTTCTAGTTGTTTGCGAACTCTATAAAATTTTGGTCACTATCCTCCAAACCCCTCTGCGCCCTCTGCGTAAACCTCTGCGTTACTCTGCGTTAAAAAAACAAAATTTCCATCCTCAACAGACAAAACCCTCATCAATCAAAACGGCGATAAAAACCGCAGCAGCAAAGAACCAATACCCACCAGCGCATTCCCAAACGAAGGGCGGGAGCGAACTTCGGGGGGATTTTGGGCAATTTCCACCATAGCAATCAGATTCTGCGAGGCTTGAAAACCCACCGGGTTTTCTTGAGTCGTAAAAAGCTGACTAGCTACTTCAGCATCTTGGATAGCACCGCCGTGATTACTTAAGCGAAATTGGGCAATTCCCCGGGCTAAATAGGCGGGAGCAAAATCTGCTTTTAGATTCAGGGCTTGATTATAATGTTCAATAGCCGCTTGATAGTTTCCCCGTTCGGCTTCAATCACACCCCAAGCATAAAAATCTTCTGGGGTTCCGGCATACTCAGGAAGACCAATCGTTCCTTGAATATAAGCGCTACTGAGATCCGTACCAAACAGTTGTGCATTAACCAGATACGCATCTCTGAGATCCGTTCCCACTAAAATAGCGCCACTAAGATTTGCCCCAGTTAAGTTCGCGCCATTGAGAGACGCGCCACTAAGATTTGCGCCAGTGAGATCCGCCCCCGTCAAATTTGCCCGACTCAGATTAGCGCGACTCAAATCTGCCCCACTCAAGTTTGCCCCGACTAATTCTGCCATGACTAAACCTGCATCGGTGAGATCACAGCCGGGACAGGTTTTGGTGGAGAGTACCTTTTGGATATTTTGCAGATTTTCGGCGAAGGCGCTGGTATTCAGAGTGATGGCGGTGAAAATAGCAGCCGTGGTTAGCAGGATTGGTTTCATGGCACGATTAGGGATGAATGGGGCTAAAGGTTCTACGCGATCGCAGTACTGGGATTGGGGTATACCTTTGACTGAGTTAGGGCGGGTTTAGTTACATCCGGGTGACAACCCACGATACCGATAAAACCCGCCCCTACAGAAATCAACACTCAGAATTCTTGTCAGCTACACCTGCTAATAATTCTAATTCACTCACCACCCGATCCAATTCGTCAATGATTGGCGTAGATTCCTGGGTACGAAAGGCGTCTATCAAAGCCCGGTAATACCAAAGTGTACCGTCTTTACCCCCATGAAAGCGTTGCCATAAATTATCTCCTAAAATGCGATAATCTTTAAGAATTGACCAAGCATTATGCAGCTTATCGGCAGCAGAGACCAAACGCACCGAAGCTGAGGCGGTGGGAATATGGGCAATATAAGCTTCTTTGCGCTGACGCCAAGGGGGTTTAGGTGTGGTGTCAGCGTCGGTACACCCATCTACGATCTCAGTAATTGTATCCCCAAAGCGGCGGCGAATTTCCTCACGGGTTGCTGCACCGCCTTGGTCTTCAATGGCATCATGGAGAAGCGCCGCGATCGCTTCCTCTTCATTTGCCCCATATTCTAAGGCAATACTAGAAACGGCTAACAGGTGGGCGATGTAGGGAACGCCATTCCCTTTACGGGTTTGGTTGGCGTGCAGTTCAGTAGCAAAGGTTAAGGCGTCGGTAAACCGTTGGGAGAGTTTCATGGAAAAATTAGGACAAAATCTAAATTAAAGTAGTAACAATTGTGACTGAATTTCTAGCAAACAATCTACCGAAGATATGGATTGCTTCCTATTCCGAAGCCAGCCAACTTCTCACGTCCGAGACAGGAGACGCGATCGCGCATATCATCTCAATTGGCGAACCCGGTAGTACCCCTCCCACAGGTTACACCCAAGTTCCTCACCGATTACGGTTAGAGTTTGATGATATTGTGGCTTTAAATCATCATGAACCCGACTATGTTTTAGCTACATCTGAGCATATTCGTCAAGTCATTGACTTCGTACCGATAATTTCCCAGGAAGGCGGAGATGTTCTCATCCATTGCCAAGCCGGGATCAGCCGATCCGCCGCGATCGCTTTAACCATTTATGCCATCCTCTTGGGGGCGGGTCAAGAGGAGGAAGCCTTATCCCTAGTTCTAGAAAACAGACCTCAAGCCGTACCGAATATTTGGATTGCCCAATTAGCCGATGAAGCCTTAGGTCGAAATGGCAAATTGGCACAAGTCGCCCAAATGCATGAAGACTGGTATTTTGAGTAAGTCCGTGGTAGCAATGAAACTTAACGGTGGGGATCGTCATTTGTCCTTTGTCTAAGAATTAGAGTTACAACCTTTCTGCAAAATAAAAATCATAGAAGGACTGGTTTCACTGTTGAATTCTGAATAAGAATAATCACCATACAAAGCCACTATTTTGTAACCCGCTTTCTGCGCCATTTCCTCAAAGTCTTGCTTTTGGATCAGGCAAAACTGCATATTCAGGAGGCGCTTAGATTGCAAAAACCCATGGTGATCATAGATTTCGTAGAACTGAGTGCGATCAACAATACAGTGATTCGGTTGCTGTTTTTCCAGTCCCCAGAACAGGAGTTGTTGCTTTTCCAGACTGTACGTTCCCTCTAAACGCAGAGAACCATCGACCAATTTTAACCGGACATTAGGATTATGTAAAGTACAGATAAGTCGCCCACCTTCACGCAAATGGTTGTGAATTGATTGGAGTGTACTCTCTTGGTCTTTCTTTGACAACAGTTCCGAAAACGAATTGAACGGAATAATCGCTAAATCAAAACACTCTTGCAGGTTCAACTCTCGCACATCAGCCCGCTGAATCCTAGCCGACAACCCCTTTTGTGCCAGCTTCTTTTGCAGAACAGCTAACATTTGCGCTGAAGCATCCACACAAACCAGAGAAACACCAGCGTCTAATAAAGGAATCGAGACACGCCCCGTTCCTGCCATCAATTCGAGAACTTGACCGGAGACGTTACGGGTTTCTCGAATAAAGAAGGAAATATCGATATCACTCTGGACATAGATATCATACAACTCAGCGACTCGATCCCACTCAATCATTTTTTTCTAGTTACAACGGCTGAATATCATTAAACCGAATTCTTGTATCTGCCACAGGTTTTTCTTCCGGATTTTCTTCCTTTGCATATCGAATCGTCCGGTTCGTTAACAAATAGTAGTTGCCCACCTTTTCATGAAAATCTCGCACATCTTCTTTTTCCAGAACTTCATCGGTTTGGGCATCGCAAAACGTGGTTTTAAAGTGACTGACTAAATACCCCTCTGGCGTTTTAGTCGTACCTAGGGTGTCAACGGTTACGGCTACATCTCCAAAGCTACGATTTACTTGAGTGATTACATCTCCTTTAACCTTATAGTATGAATTATCACCCATCTCATTAATTTTTAACGCCCCATACTCGTCTTTCCCCTTTAACTCAAAGTCATTGTTTCCATGTAACTGTTCAAATGGTATCTGGCGACGGTGAATGATTTCCATCTTAACCGTATTAGCGACCAACTCACGTAAATCTTCCGGTTCAACATTAATGACATCCACACTTAAATCCGGTTGAACCCGAACGATTCCCTGGTCAATATCTCCCTGGTGCGTAATCGAAACCTCTGCAGAATAACCTGGAAAATTTTTATCCCAGGTATAGCGCTGATTGTATGCATTGCGAAACGCTTCGCTGGCTGATACTGTAGCGATTTGAGTTGGATGAGTGTTTGAGATAGACTGAGCATTTACACTTGCAGGTAGTCCAAAGACGCAGCTAATACTAGCGATAATTAAACTTAAACTCCAACAGATGATGCGATGCTGTAATTGCTGTGTCATGATTTTAATTGGCTATCGACATTGAGGATAAATTTCTATTTTACAAGGGGATGCCCATCAGCATGAGGTCACTGATTTTCTTCCCCATATCCCTTAATTATCTGGGTCTTCTCCTAACTCCCGCAATCGTGCGGCTAAACGTTCGGCGCGTTGGCGTTCAGATTCAGCCCGTTGGCGTTCAGATTCAGCCCGTTGGCGTTCAGTTTCTGCCCGTTGATGTTCAGATTCAGCCCGCTGACGTTCAGCTTCTTCGGGTAATAAAACTAAATTACCCTCTGAGTCATAAAATCGTAACCACGGTGCTGTTTCTCGGCTTATTGTTCCTTGCCAAATTCCTAACCATAAGCCTAAGGTTTCGCACCATAACCATCCTGACTCATTCGGAACCAACGGTTGATAACGGAAATTGGCATCCAACCGCCATCCTTGTAAAGAATCGGGATTAAACGGGTCAAACACGAAATAATCGGGTGTTCTAAAGGTTCCTTCGTAAATATCCTTTTTTGCCCCAATATCCGCATTGGCTGTAGACGCCGACATCAGTTCAATAATTACATCCGGGTAACGCCCTTCTTCATCCCAGACTACCCAACCTTGGCGAGAACGGCTTCCATCCACATTCAATACCACAAAAAAATCCGGTCCTCGGAAGTCCCGATTTCGTGCCTGGGTGCGACTATAATAAATGAACATATTGCCACCCACAAAGTAATCCTCGCGCTGTGCCAAGGCTTGGTGGGTTAACTGAATCAACAGATTCATGGCAATGCGGTGGCGGTTACTTTCCAAGGGTTCTCCATCATCAAAAATTAAATCAGTGGGTGGCATTTGGGGTTCCCAATCCACCACGGGAGGTGTTGGGGAACTCGGAGTTTGAGTCATTTCCGTTGACATAATCCAACTCCTCAATCTTTAATAGTCTGTCTTATTATTGTATCGGGTTTCTCATAAGAGTTATTTATGTGTGGGCGCAAGGATGGTGCCCCTACATTTCGATTGATATACCGTACACACTTAAGGAGTAGAAACTTCCCTGGTTCCAGGAAAGTCTTTGTAGAAATGATCAAAGCTGATAGCGTGAGACAGAGGAAAATTGCATTTGGGTGATTATACATTGAAAACCCGTTCTCATTACTGGCAACTGTTGCCTTATCTTCGCCCTCAAAGAGTTACCATTGGGCAAGCCTTAGCTTGTACTGTGGGATTTGTCGCCGTGTGGCCCCTCTTGGCTTGGTTAGCGGGGCGGATTGCGGCTTATGTAGGACAAGGGAATGTTGACGCGATCGCACAAGTTGCCGGATTTGCTGCTTTAATTTTCTTGGGTCAGAAGCTGGCACAGTATGGGCAAGACACCCTAATGGCAAAGGCGGCTTTGTCGATTACACTGGATTTGCGGAAAAATGTCTACGCCCACCTGCAAACCCTGAGTTTGGACTACTTTGAAACCACTAGAACCGGGGACTTATCCTATCGACTCACTGAGGATATTGACCGCATTGGCGAGGTGGTAAACAAGTTCTTTCACCAGTTTCTCCCTAGCGTCTTACAGTTGATTGCGGTCTTCGCTTATGTGGTTTACCTGAATTGGCAACTTACCCTGGGTATTGTACTCATTGCCCCACTGATGGGTCTATTAATTGGCTGGTTTGGCGAACGGATGCGCCAATTTTCCCGGCGGAGTCAAAATCGGGTGTCGGATTTATCGGCGTTGCTGATTGAAGTCTTTAGTGGGATTCGGTTAGTTCAAGCGTTTGCGGCTGAAGATTACACATTAGAGCGATTTAGTCAAGAGGCAGAACATAATCGAAACGCCAAGTATGCGGCGGAACGGTTAAAGGCGATTCAGTTTCCGGTGGTGGGGTTTCTGGAGGCGATGTGCCTGTTATTGGTATTTTTACTAGGGGGATGGCAAATTGCCCAAGGTAACTTAACTGGGAGTGAATTTGTCAGCTACGGGGCGGCGGTTGCCATGCTCATTGATCCGATCGCGATCGTTACTAGCAACTATAACGAATTTAAGCAGGGTGAGGCATCGGTTGATCGCATCTTTGAACTGTTTGCGATTGTGCCAACGGTGATCGAAAAAGAGGGGGCGATGATTCTACCCCCGGTTACGGGTAAAGTCGAATATCGTCAGATTAGCTTTGCCTACACTCAAGCCCAAGAGAACTTGGAAAGGGCGGGGTTTGACGAAACATTATCATCAATCGCCAAAGATCAAGACGCGCCATGGCACGTCTCTACAGGTAAAACGCCTTGGGTGCTGAAAGACTTAAGTTTTCTTGCCCAGCCAGGAGATGCGATCGCACTGGTTGGGGCATCGGGTGCGGGTAAAACAACATTAGTTAATTTACTCCCCCGTTTCTATGATCCGCAAGCCGGAGAAATCCTGATTGATGGGATTAATATCCGAGACGTTACCCTCAAAAGCCTACGGCGACAAATTGGCATTGTTCCCCAGGAAACCACCTTATTTTCTGGCACAATTGCTCAAAATATTGCTTTTGGTCAAAAGGACTTTGACTTAGAAGCCGTCCAAGATGCCGCCAAAATCGCCAATGCCCACCAATTTATTATCCAATTCTCCCAAGGGTATCACACCTGGGTTGGAGAGCGGGGGATTAACCTATCTGGAGGACAACGACAACGGATTGCGATCGCGCGGGCGGTTCTCCTGAATCCCAGTATTCTTATCTTAGATGAAGCCACCTCCGCCTTGGATTCAGAATCAGAAGCCTTAGTCCAAGAGGCATTAGAACGGATTATGAAAGAGCGTACCGTGTTTATCATCGCCCATCGCCTCACCACGGTGCGCCGCGCTGACCGAATTTTGGTGATGGAACAGGGACAGATTATCGAGTCAGGAACCCATGCCGAATTGTTAGAGCGAGAGGGACGTTATGCGCGATTCTATGCTCAACAGTTTACTTAGGGTCTGCTGATGGTGGGGTTAGAGAACAGGGGAAGCTGGGGGAGCGATGTAGAGACGTGCCATGGCGCGTCTGGAAGCAGGGGGAGATGGAGGGGCAAATCTTTATGGCTGAATCCCTATTACTAGGCAAACGTTATCGACAGTTGCTTGAGGGGAATGCCAAGTCAGAAGCGATCGCCGAATTGCTTCTATTACCGTCTGATCCTTTACCGATGAGGCTTTCTCATTAATCGTGAGCTGTTGTATACGACGTTTGCTAATGTAGAACTCGAAGACGAGAAACCCGCTAACATTTGGGGATAACTGGATTGATTGTAGACGTTGAGTTAAACGCGCGATCGCATCTTCGTTCAATCCAGATGCACTAACAATTTGTAGGCGATTCGGGGTAGACTCAGCTTTTGGAAGCGGAGCTTTTGCAGTCGATTTCATCTTTTGAGTTGTCGATGGCGCTGGCTCAGGGGTAGGACTCCATTCCTCATCGAGTTCATCGAGTTCCATCATATTGGGACTGATCAGGGTGATATCAAACTCGTCTTGTGCTGCTGACGAAAAACCATCATCAAACTCACAAAAAGCCATCTCACAAAAATCAAAATCATCGGTTGCTTCTACTTCGACATCGCCAAAAATTCCCTGATAGCTGATCCCTTCCGGCATTTCCACGGGAACTTGTACAGAAACAGAATGATTATTGGGATTGACGCGCACTTCATCACTGACAGCAATAAAAGCGGTATATTGAGACAAGAGTTGATAAGTTAAAGCCGTATCCGTGACAGTTTCTACACCAACTTTTGTCTCTCCCTGCACCATTTGATTCATCAAGTCTTTAATCCGGTTACGACCCCAAAGTTGGGCAATCGCAGGATTTCCTGTCTCCTCAAAGTTAAGCTCAAAACTCTGCTGGTACTGCTGTCCTCCAGCAATCGTTCCTGTCACTTCTAGCCTTCCAGGTAGAGCGTCTTTTTTGCATCCAAATAGGACTAACGGCTGTTCAGCAAATAAATCAGGTGGCGTCGCCGGATAAATGATGGGAGGTTCACCCTCGCCTTGCCAGTACAATTGAATATTCGTCAGCACTGGATTATTAATTTGCCCGAAGAACTGTTCAGCAACTTCTTCAGTCGGCTCATCATAGCGGACAATCCGGGAAATTCCCCGTCCAATTTCAGCAATTCGATTCAGGAGAAAACGATTAACCGAACTTCCTGCACCAAAACTGTGCAAGCGATTTCCTAATTTTAAATGGCGTTGGACTTCTGCCAGGATTTGATTTTCGTTGCCAATATAGCCATCAGTTAGTAATACAATACTCCGTAACCGTCCCGGATCAACCTCTGGAAAATTTAGCACCGCCTGAATTCCCCGCCTCAGTTGAGTTCCGCCACTGGCGTTTAACTGATTAATATAATTCATGGCGCTGTTGCGGTTTTGTACTGTATTTGCCAAGGGAACGGGTGAAAGTTGGCGGGTAGTATCCGAGAAATCGATAATGGTGAACGTATCGTGGGGATTGAGTCCGTTGATAAAGCGGCGCATTAATTCTTGACATTTGTTTAAGGGTTCACCACTTTGAGAACCTGAGGTATCAATCAAAAACACCACATCTTTGGGAACCAATTGATGGGGGTTATACTCAATCGCTGGAATCAAATAAACCGCAAAATGTCCGCCACGAGTATCGGCTTGAGAGAGAACTGTGGTTTGTGTGCGATCGCCTGCGACTTGATAGCGTAAAATTAGGTCTTTATTGGGAATCGTGTCTCGGCGAGATAGGGTGACTCGCATCCCCTGGTCTTGGCGTTCAATTTGAATCTGATGGGAGGGAGAATGTACCTCTTTAATCTCAACCCCAGCCTCAATGTCTACAGTCACATTAATATTATGTCCAGAACGAGTTCCAGGGGGTAAAATTGGCGCATTTAAGCGAGACGCATCTGGCACTAAATCGGTGTCTTTATTTAGGGTCATTGGTGCAGGTGCTGAACCCCCACCTAGAGTATTCTCATCAATCGTGGTTCCAGGAATATAACGAGCTCCTACTACCATAGGAAAGACAAACTCGTAACTTCCCCCGGTAAATTTTAGGCTATCGGTGTAGCGAATAATCACATCAATTTGCTCACCGGGTTGGATATTAGCCAGGGATTGAGTAAAAATGTTAGCCCGTTCCTGTTCCAGCAATCCGGCGGTGCGTCCTTGTTTTTTGGCTTGTTCGTAAATGGCTACTGCTTCTTGGCGTTTTTTGATGTTACCCTTATTTGTGCGATCGCCGATGCGAATCTCCATATCATCGACAGCCGCTTCATTGGGTAAGGGGAAGATATAGGTAGCTTCTAGGGGAGTGGAAAAAGGATTCTCAAAGGTTTGTGTCACCTCCACCCGCGAGACATTTCCTGTCACCTTGGCTTGTACGTCAGTATGCTTCAGGGGAAAGACTAGCGGGTTTCCTGTTTCAGATTGAACGTATAACCCACCAAATTGGGGAGGTTGGGGTAGAACGGTTGATTTAGTCTTCTTGGTCTTATATTTCATTTTCCATTGACCTGATTTTTCAAGTAGGTAGTATTGCGCACTGACATTGGGACCAAAAACAATCTCATCTTCATCTTCAAGCTCATGGACTTGACATTTTTTTTCATTAACTAATAGTCCATTAGCACTTTGCTGACCTTTGGCATTACCATCAACAACTTTGTAAACATAACTGCCATCGTCTCTAACTTGTCGAACTAATGTTGCATGGTGGCGAGATATAAACATTGAGTAGAGGCGGATATCGCATTGTGGATCTCTACCTAGGGAGTAGACTGATTCTTCCAAGGTATATTCTTTGCGCCCCTTGTCGTCTTCAATAATCAACAAATGGGTGGATGGATTTAGCATGATGGTTCTCCTTTTTTTTCAGTAAGCCCCGACACCCGCCAAGAACTCAAGTTCTTGGCTAAAAGCTTAAGTCCATTAAAATGGACTACAAGTCTTATCTAGTCAACTCGATTCTGACTTGAGCTTGGGTGCCTTGGGTTTCAATTCAAGGTGGTTTAACAGGGAGCATGTCAGATTTGCATATAACGCGATAGTTAAACAAGGGAGTTGGGTTACTCAAAAAGAAGGCTTCGCCTACGTTCCAAGGGTCCAACCTACAAAAATGACATACACCCGTTTAACACTTCTGTCTGTCTATCCTCAGCCTAAGGGCGGTTTTGAGGGGAAAGTGTTCAGTCTTTGACTCACCCTTTGACTCAGTAATTGACTCAGTAGAGGTTGTGGTATCGTGTCCCTACCCGATGGGGCTGATTAGGCGTTACACTTGCTGTTGAGCTTGTTCATCAATGGCTACAGCATCTTAGTATAAATGGCACGCTCCAGTCAGCGGTTTTGGACTGGAGTTTAGACCCAATCCGAAACCTCATATAGGGGGTGAGCAACGCTTACCTTTCCTGTTTAATTTTGATTATTATTCTCATACACGGACGACCAGGAATTCAAATACATGGAGGCGTTAATTCTCTATGCAAAGGATGAAAAGATGATTCAATTCTTGGAGAAATTATTTACTTCTCTGTGTCAATCTGTGTCCCCCACTATTTAGGCTTCTGTCGGCGTCATCCCTTCTGTGTCCTCTGTGTCTTTGTCAAGACTTGGTAATGATTTTTATTGTAACTTTAACAAAATACATGCGTTTAAGGGGACATTGGGCGTGAGACAAGAATCATGAATTATACAAAGTTTTTACAAAGATTCAAGGGGTTTAGCTGTGCCTGGATTATTTTTGCCCACAAAAAACCCACCATAAAGAGTATACCTTAAAATCGCACACTCTTCTCACAATCGCCGTAACCCCTGAAAATTCGTATCTTTTTTCCAAAAAGAGGTAAAAAATGAGCAATTATGACGTTTTGTTGAGACGAGACTCTGATTGGAAAATTTAAACCGTTCTGGAGGAAAGAATGGTTTAAGTTATCAGGACTTGACAAGTTGAGCCGAAATGACATCGAGTCAAGGGAAGCATATAGTAGTAGACACATCGATTAGGACTTTCCACACTCTTTGGAGACGTTCCACCGGAGGAGTCTCTACGAATCCGATATGTCCTAACTGTCTTGGCGGTTGCTATAACAGTAGCGAAGCCGAAAGAAAAAGCCAAGGGGTATTTAGTGGATAGTGGTTATCAAAAGAAGTTCAAAAGAAGTGCGATCGCCCAGGGATGATCGGCTCTAATTCATCTAAAGTCGAAATTGTCGAAACCCTTGATATCCCGTAGGGTGGGCATTGCCCACAGAGGTTTTCGTATTGTACCCTTACCCGATGTGTCACAAGGCGGATTTGCTAGAATATAGGTTCTTGACTCTCATCTAACTCTAGAAACCCACATATTTGAACGAGTGATTAGCGAATCTCAAGCAGAATATTTACTGTCTCAGTGTGAGAGGTGGCTCGGCGCAAAATTACATAAACTTCGATGGCGTCTTAGAAGTGAACATGAACAGACGAAATCTCACTTATGGGAACTCATCGTGCTACAGGCAACAGCTTCTGCGGTTATTTCAAGGCATCATAGTCGAGATGTAGCAAACTCAGAAGTTTCATCTCTAATTCAGCCTGAGGGAGATCAAGAATCAGTCCCTGATATTTTCTTGCAACCTGATGAATGCGCTCCTTTTTGGGTGGAAGTTGCATATATTACCCCTCGTAACCCGCAACAGGAAACTGATATAACACGTTTTCCCTTTTGGGTGGGACAAGAATTATCTAAAAGAAAGGTTGCTGATTCAAAACCTCTAAGAATCAGACTTGAGCCAGCCGATACCAGCAAAGATGTACAAGTACCGCCAAACAATTCCTGGAGACAGTTACTTAAGACAGATAAATGGAAAACCTTTGTAGCTGAGCTTGAATCGGGTAACTTTAAGTCAACTTTATGTCTTGAAGAAACTGAAAATGCAAATGTAATTGTGATAATTGAAGGGATAGAACAAGGAAGTTTTGTGTCTTCATCCTTTCCAACCCCAAATGTACCAAGATGTGCTGAAAACCACCCAATTTATAAAAAAATTGAGGAAAAGGCAAAGCAAGCCAGGAACTGGGCAAAATCTGGCAAAAATAAAAATTATAAACCGCTCGTTCTTTTTCTAGGTGCTTCTGAAAAGCTACATCAAATTAATGATAGCGGGACACCTTCTTCTATCAGCCTTAAACAAGCAGTATACTCCGCTCTAGCAGATACAGAACAGTGGGATTTGACAACAACTTTGAATGCGATAGGAACAGCACCTTGGCCTGGGACAAAAGCACGGAGACAAAGAGTCAAGGGTTCCAGGTTGATTTCGGCTGTGGTAATCGTCACTATTAAAAATCAATATTCTGGCTTAAGCTATGGGTGGAGAAAACAAGCCAGTAAACCTCTTGTCATTAAAAATCCTCATACTGATGTAGAATTAACGGCACAGCAGGAACAATTTATTAATCAAATAAATCTAAATCAGGTTGAATATGGAGATGGTCATGAAAGCTGGGAGGCACTACAACCACAGGATATTTCTGTAGCATTGTACAGATACACAACAATACGTGAGGACAAAAAAATAATTGATGAAGAAAAAAAGCGAAGAAAAGCGAAGAAAAAATTAAATTTTAGAAAGCCAGACAATAAAGAATAAATAGATTAAATTGTTGGTCTAGGCGTTGCCTCACCAGTTTCCCAGCACACGTCGTATGTCCGCAGAGTAATACTACACCGTCTCGACAGCTCCTCTTGCGTCAAATTTAGCCTTTCTCTCAGTATCTTTAACGGTGACTCACCTTCTGATGATTGTTTTTTGGTCATGGGGTTGTTTACTGCCATGTTGTAAGACCAGCCTATCTGTCTTGTTCACACAAACTATCAGATGTTTTAATCACCATCACCGTCAGGAACACCAGTGACATCTATACCTAACGCACTACAGACAGTCTGAATTGAAACTCCTAGCTCGCGAGCCAAAGCAACTGCCCGATCCACTCTTGGCAGTTTGACCCCATTTTCCCAGTCGTAAATCTGGCGCTCAGAAACTCCCATACGGTTTCCAAGTTCAGCTCGGGTAAGTCCCGCAGCTTCTCTGAATAGTCTTAATTGAGATTTCCCTTCGTTTGAATCAGTCATAGCGGAACTAAAATTCATGAACTTTAGCTCTTGACAAGGACAAGCAACCGGAGCTAAAGTTCATGTTGTGAACAGGATATAAAGACCAGTAGGTTTAGCTGGTTCCGTCAAGTTACAGCTTAACTGGCTGGTCTTTCCCTAGTTAGTGTCTCATCTTAATCAAATATCCATGAAAAAATCCAAAGCGACCGAAGCTCATCGCGTCGCCACAGACATTGCTGCCCTAAAAACCGCCCTCAAAAAACAGGGCTACATCACCCGCAAGCGCCCTAAACAAGCCGCTTGGACAATTACCCCCCTCAATCACAGAGGAACTGGCAGAAAAATCGAGGAGTGCTACCTCCTAACCTACCAACCCGCCCCCATCAGCGCCTGGATACTTCATCCGTTACATAAGACCTACTCAAAGCTGGTCAACCTTAGTCAGACCTAACGAAAGCTGCTTACTTCCTGCTTCACTCTGGTGGTGACGGCACTCAACCAGTCCACAGGCTAAAACCACCTAACTGGCGGCAAGTTCTAAATTGAGTGATGCGTTTAAGTCTCTGTCACACTCAAATCCGCAGTTGTCACACCGGAAAACCCGCTCAGATAGGGGCATTTCGTCTTTAACGGTGTGGCACTGGGAGCAAGTTTTGGTTGAAGGATACCATCGATCTACCTCAACCAAGGTTGCTCCGTACAATTGACATTTGTACTCTAATTGGCGTTTAAACTCATGAAAGCCCATATCTTGGATGGCTTTAGCTAATTTGTGATTAGCCATCATTCCGGATACATTAAGATTTTCCACTCCTATTCTGCTGTGGTTCTGGGCTAAATAAGAGGTGAGCTTGTGTAATGTATCTTTTCTGATATTGGCTATCTTGCGGTGCAGACGGGCTATCTTGACTTGGGCTTTTTTCCAGTTAGCGGAACCAATCTGTTTGTGACGGTTTAGCCATTGCATACGAGAAAGCTTTTTCTCGTACTTTTGGTAACTTTTTGCTCCTTCTACCACGATACCTGTAGACAAGACGGCTAATGCTTTGATTCCCAAATCAACTCCCACTACGGGATAAAGCTTGGGGCGGTTGACTAATTCAAAGTCCATTTTGAAGCTAATGAACCATCGGTCAGCCGTTCTGGATATAGTCACAGACTTGGGCTGAAATCGAACGGGCAATCGCTCATACGTCCTCAGCCAACCAATTTTAGGAACTCTAATCTTGAAATGGTCAAGCTGAATTGACCCGTCTAGAGTGAAGCTGTCATGCTTTCCTTTACGCTTAAACCGAGGTGGTTTTTTATTCTTCTTAAACGCATCTTTCCATGCTTGGGCTAACTGCCTTAGCGCATACTGGGGAGCGCATTTACTCACCTCATAGTACCAAGGACAGATGGGTTTAACCTGCGCTACTAGCCACTTATGCAGGTCAATCCCAGTGGGGAACTTGATTTTATCCTCTGGATTGTCCCGATTGTGATCAAGTATTTGCTTGGTTAAACCTAGACCCCAATTCCACGCATGGCGAGAAACACCACAATGTTTAGCTAATGCGGTTCGTTGCTTGTTGTTCAGTCTTAATTCTGTCTTGAATCCTAAAAGCATTTAGCTAACCTCTCAGGTCATACTCTTATTATATATGAACAATACCGAGATGTTAGGATGCCGAGAAAGAAGATTTATGGCGAGTCAAAGCGGCGGTTTACTATGACATTGACCGAAATCGCAATCCAATGGCTAGAACAGAAGCAGTCAGAATTAAAAGCCAATAGTCTGAGTGATGTGATTGAACGCATGGCACGAAAAAAACTAGTCAAAAAGCTTAGGAATGAGTAGCTTTGAGCAGAAATTAAACTACAGTTTCAAGCCCCAAACCAACGAACCCCAGCGCCAAACCCTCCTCAACATCATTCAACGCACATTAGTCAAACAATCCACCCTCACCGCCAATAAAGTCTCATGAGCTACAAACAACAGCTTTTCCCCTGGTGCATTATCAACCCCCTGCCCAATATGCACACCCGCATTGTCGGACGCTTTCGCTGCCGAAGTGACGCTGAAGGACACCTGCAAGTCCTCCGCCGCCTGATTCCCACCCTTTCCTTCGAGATTATGTTTGACGTGACACCAAAAGACACTGATTCAGACGATAATCCAGAGACACCCCAATGACTACTCTCTTTCGCCGCCTCCAACCTGCCCAGAAATTTCATCGCCTCCTAACCTATTACTCCAACAACCAATCAAACAACTCTCTCACAGTCAGATTGAAGTCTTTAGCAAATTCTGGAACGGGTAAACGTGATTCTGGTTGATCAAAAACATTCGTTGGTCGATCTGAACGATAAACAAAGACTGACTGTTCCTCTGGATCAATGAGCCATCCCATCTTGCTATCGTACTTTAAACAGTGCAGAATATTTTTAGTAACTTTTGTTTGGCTTTGGTCAGGGGAGAGAATCTCAATCGTCCAATCCGGCGCGATCGCAAAAATATTCGCCACCCTACCATTCTCCTGTCGGGGAATCCTCTCCCAAGTAAATACAGCAATATCAGGCACAATTGATCGTCCGCCAAATGTACACCGAAGTTCAGAAAACGCCCGCGCAATTCGCTTTGATCTGAGGGCGGCGTTAATGGCGGGGGCTAACTCAGTTTGAATGGCACTATGTTCTCCTTGAGGCATTGGTTTTTGGATAATTTGCCCGTTGATATACTCACTCGCAGGTTCGGTTTCTGGCTGTTCGATAAACTCTTCTAATGTTAGAATTTTAGTCGGTGTTTGTACCATTAAGTTACCTTGACCAGCAGACTGCTATTGTATCAAGCCCATAACGATTAAGGGCGGGTTTTGTTGAACAGTTATCGGCGGGGTAAGCGCATTTTAGTTCCTAAACCCGCCCCTACAATTGATAGACGTGCCAGGATATGTCTCTACATGACTTACTCTGTCTTCCCCTCTACTAGCTGCTATTACTGGATCGACGCTCTAGAGTCCCCTAGCTAAACTAGAATAAGTTGAGAATTGTGGGCAGGAGAGCAAGATGGATACGCCTCTTTTGGATAAGCTTATTGAACACCTCATAGGGATTTTAGTCCATTTTAATGGACTTAAGCTATAAGCCAAGAACTTGAGTTCTTGGCAGATACTATCCTCATCGCTCATGCTACTATGACTAACTCGCTCTCCGCATCCACAGAAGGATTAACCATTGTAGACCGAGCCAGGAAACGTTATGGCTGGACGAAAACTAGCACCGCCTGTTGGTGGGAGGATGCTCATACCTCTAGAGCGACTCTACGCCGCTTTTGGCGCGGGGAACGGATTCAAAAAGATGCCTTTATTTCTATCTGTCAAGCCGTGGG
Organism: Coleofasciculus chthonoplastes PCC 7420; assembly: GCF_000155555.1. Classification (GTDB taxonomy): domain Bacteria; phylum Cyanobacteriota; class Cyanobacteriia; order Cyanobacteriales; family Coleofasciculaceae; genus Coleofasciculus; species Coleofasciculus chthonoplastes_A. The sequence continues at coordinate 119,326 of NZ_DS989858.1, read as the reverse complement.
TATCAGCGATTGGCAGGCGATCGCACAATTCCCAGAAAGCCTAAACCCTAATGTACCGGAACTCCAGTCTCCCCTGATTGATTGGGATGAAGCGCCGGATCTGGATCATTTCTATGGACGAATTCAATCGTTAAATCAGTTAGAGGAGTGGATTACTAAAGATAATTGTAAACTCGTGGCAATTGTCGGAATGGGTGGGATTGGCAAAACCGCCCTCACCGTTGCTCTATGCGATCGCATCCAGTCTGACTTTGATTGTCTCTTATGGCGATCGCTAACTTACCAACCCTCCCTGCTAACGCTACTCGACAGTATCCTGAATACGTTTGAACCAACCGTTATTCAAGATATTCACTCAGGAATAAGGCAACTCAGACATTATCTACAACAGCGTCGCTGTCTACTGGTACTTGATGGGTTTGATTCGGTGTTGCACCAGAAAGACAATATTGAGGACTACAGTAAATTGTGGCAAACCTTAAGCCGCAAACGCCATCAGAGTTGTATTCTAATCACCAGTCGCGAACAACTCCCCGGATTTGATGCGATCGCGGCTAACTCGAAAGGGGTTCGCTGCTTCAGGTTGCAAGGCTTAGAACAGGCTGATGCAATGGCATTACTGCAAACTGGCGGATTCACGGGTCAAGAACAGGGATTATCGGCTCTGTGCCAACTGTACCGGGGTAATCCATTGGCATTGAAAACCATAATACCGTTGATTCAGTCGATTTTTGCCGGGAATGTTACCGCGTTTCGCCTCCAGAATACTATCGTTATCGGCGATCGCCTGCAAGCGTTACTCACCCAGCAATTCGATAGATTGTCTGAATCTGAACGATCCATTGCCTACTGGTTAGCCATTTGGCAGGAACCGATCACATTATGCCGATTGCAAAGCCATTTGCTCTATGCTTCTGATCCGAGTGTCATTTTAACTGGGATTGCGGCGTTAGAGACGCGATCGCTCCTAGAAAAACGATTCAGCGCTGATACACCCTCCTTTACCCTGCAACCCATGGTGATGAAAGTCGCAACGGATCGATTAATAGAACAAGCCGTCAGGGAAATTAATCAGGTTATCCAAAGCGATGATATCAGCCATCTGCACATCTTGAGAACCCACTGGCTAATGCGCCCCGGTACTGATGATATTGCAGGCGATCGTCTTATCTTTCAACTCCGGGAACAATTGTTTCATGTGTATGGCGATTCCTTCTCTCAAACCCTGCTGCAAATTCTCTTCCGGCTACAGGATTGCTCTCCTCAAGTTGTGGGCTATGCCCGATGCAATCTCACGGCACTTCTTCAGGAGTTCTGAAGGTTTTGCCCAACTTACACTTAAGGTGACATCCTCCTACATTCAATCAAAGTAAGACATGTAGGCAACATTTAGTACAATCAAAAGTTAGACTTCCAGCGTTTTATACTAAATTCAGAACAGACCACGTCACCGCCCCCACAATCCCATCTGCAGTCATCCCCTTTGAGCGCTGAAACGCAATAACGGCGGCTTTTGTCTTGGCACCATAGATCCCATCAGCAGGACCCGGATCAAAGCCTTCTTGCTGCAAAACCTCTTGGACTTGCTTCACTTGGGAACCCACGGAACCTTCCTGGAGTGGTAAAAAAGGCTCTAACGGTTGATTGCGCCATTTTTGGGAAAACTCCACCAATGTCGCCTCAGATAGTTGTGCTTGTAACCACTGAATGGCTTGGGTTTGATGGGGGAGTTCCCGGTAATACCTATAGGTATCGAGGAGTTGAACCTGGGTGAAAGGAGTTTGTGGATTCAAAGGTTTACTTCCCCCCGGTGTTGTATCCGGCGCTGTCGGAGTCCCAGTATCGATGGGAGGTGGCTGTGTCGGTTGAGACACCCGTTCTAACACCTTCCACGTATTCGGTCCAACCAAACCATCAGGTTCTAACCCATAAAACTTTTGGAACAAAACTACCGCATCTTCAGTACCCGCGCCAAAAATACCATCAATTGGACCCGGATTAAACCCTTGAGCGCTGAGAATTTGTTGGAGTTCTTTCACTCGTAGTCCGGTGTCTCCTTCCCGCAAAACTTCGATGAAAGATGCTCCTAATCGCTGACGGACTTCCTGGCGTAAGCGAGGTAATTGACTATATAACCAATCTCCAGGACATTGAGTAGGAGAAAAGTCGCGATGCCCGAGAATATTATCCGGGTTAATCTTAGTCGTTGAGCAAATCGAGGCGCATAATTCAACCAAACTATCCCACTGTTTGGCATTCATTTGATAGGTGATAAATGTGCCTTCATTTTCAATACCTGGCGACTGATTCCCTTTATTACTACCCGCATGGGATGAACGCACACTGCGTCCTTGTTTAGCCGCCGTCAGACTTCCATGTCTGCCTTCTAACAAATATCCGCCCGTCGTGTTCAAAAAATTGTGACCCGAATCAATCCAGCCAAAGCCATCTACATGGGCAGTTTGAATGCTGCGGGTGAAGGTTTTGGCTCCTGTCAATGTGCCTCTCGATACATCATTAGGGGGGTTAGGAGTTGCCGTATGATGAATGATAATATATTGCGGTCGCGTTTCTCCTGCCCACTGTCTTGGGGGTCTGGCGTCCCATTCCTTGGTAGAAATAACACTAGCCGTAAATGCCATACCGATTGTCTCCCTCCATTCAATGTGACTTACCCATCGCGGTCTGTTCCTTCATTCGTTCTGATTCTACCTAATTCCTGCTCAGTAGAATGCGTTATCTTTTGTTGAGATTTGCTATTCTACGTTCGGGTTTACTACCACCGAACGTAAAATGACACCGACACGGAACACTGTATCCTTACCTGAAATCCAACTGTCTTATCTAGAGTGGAATCAAGGTTCTGAACCCTTGCTACTGCTCCATGGTTTAGCGGATCACGCTTTAGTGTGGTCGAGTTTAGCCGAGTATCTGGCTGAGAGTTATCATATCATCGCTCCCGATATGCGGGGTCATGGGGAGAGTAGTAAGCCTGACGATGATTATACCTTTGCCAGTGCGATCGCGGACTTAGAAGCCCTGATGGATCACTTGGGATGGTCATCAGCCCATATAATTGGACATTCCTGGACGGGTAAATTAGCCCCGATTTGGGCAAAACAGCATCCCGAACGGTTTCGCAGCATGGTTTTGGTTGATCCGATTTTTATCTGGAAAATGCCTAGTATGCTCAAGGTTACATTCCCTTTGTTATACCGGATTTTACCGTTTCTCAAAGGAATGGGTCCGTTTGAGAGTTATGAAGACGCTGAACAGAAAGTACGCCAGTTAAGTCAATATCAAGATTGGACGCCGTTACAGCAGCAAGTTTTTCAAGCCAGTATTGAACAGAAACCCGATGGTTCTTGGGGGAGTAAGTTTACCGTGGCTGCCCGTGATGGTACGTTTGAAGATGTGATGCTCGTCGCCGGATTAACGGTTCCGATTCATATCCCTACCCTGTTCGTGCAACCGGAAAAAGGGGTGAATCGCCAAGACTGGCAACTGAAACCCTATAAAACCTATTTGAAAAATTTACAAGTTTGTCAGGTTCCTGGTAATCATTGGCCCTTTTTAGTCGCGCCAGAAGAATTTAACCGAACGGTAGAAGCGTTTTTAGAGCAACATAGAGAAGCTACCGCTGAACCTGGATGATCTTCATAGGTTTAATTGATTGACAAGCTTAAGCTGTCATGCATTTAAATTGGGTATTAGTAGCGAGCAAGATGCTCGCATTACAACAATTTTGCCATTATTGACATTAAGAAGGTTTAAATGCCGAACGGCTTAACCCGGTCTACCCATCATAACCTGCGCTCTCATTCACGATACATTTTTAATGAGAGTTACAAACTGCCAACATGACAAAACCTGCTCACTTGATGATTAAATCCCTGTATCAGGCAATCAACCGCAGGGATATTTCCGCCGCTATAGACTGCATCGATGATGAGTGCGTCTATGAGGATCTCAACTTTCCCCAACCCTTTCGTGGGAAAGCCGCCGTTCAGCAGCTTTTTGAAGAATCCTATCAAGGTGTACCCGATGACTTACTATTTGTTATTGATGATATTACAACAGGAGATTCATCTTCCACGGGTGTCCTTTGGCATGTTGAACTCGATGGTATTCCCTTTCCCAATGGACGAGGCGTCAGCTTTTATCGCCTGTCTGAAACCACGGGTAAGTTAATTTACGCCCGTGATGTGGTTGAACCGCCAATTAAACCCGGTAAAGTTGCATTCTGGATTATTCGATTGGTTACTCCTCTGGTACGACGACTGCTGAAACGCCAGCCAGAAACCCATGCTATGGCTAAATCAGAACAACCTCAGCCATGGGTTGCGATCGCGTTGGCACTGGTGGCGATAGTCTATACTTATGTCCTCTTACTCTCTCCACCCAATCAACTTCTTCCCGGAGAACCAATTTGGGCAATTCAACCCGAAACCTTACAGGAAATTCTAGATGAGTCGCTCAATTTTTTCTTGATCTTACCGATTCTCAATGCGGTGGGTATTCATGTCATGGAGTCCCCGACGGTTCACCCTACCCTGGAAGCACTGTTTAACTTTGCCGAAGCCTGGATATTTATGTTTCTCCCCTTACTGTTACTTGACAAAAGAGGACGCCATTTACCTAAGGTTTTGATGTGGAGTGTGGCAATGTTCCTGACGAATGTGATTCTTACGCCTTATATGGCGCTGCGTTATACCGTTCCCCCTCCTCAAGACAAGGATGAACCTGAAAAAAGCTGGCTAGCTCGTCTTTTCGGATGGATAGGACTGATTGTGGGTACTCTAGCTATTGTATGGGGTTTTGTCGGAAGACCGGAGTTTGGAGATTTAGCACAGAGGGCGCAGTATTTTAGAGAACTGCTAATGAGTAACCGCGTAACTATCGCATTTTGTGTTGATTTGGTGCTGTTTTCCATTTTCCAGGGTGTACTGTTAACCGCCGTCATTCCCTCTAATAAAAGGGGGCGCTGGCTGCGATATGTTCCCTTCTGGGGATTGGCGGTTTGGCTGATTATCTGATTTGTCTTATGTCTTATGTCATTCGTCTTATGTCTCAGGTTTTGTGCAAATCATTGAAGTTGCTTAAAGCACAAAACGTGTCAAAATAGATAGATGTAACGAAAGATGAATTTAAACCGATGGGAGAACAACTGAGTCAAGTCCTAGAACCTATCGCGGCGTGGTTTCGCACGTTAGGCGTTCCTGAACCGATTGTTCACTGGGGACATCCTGTCATGATGGGAATCGTGATATTTGTTCTTGGTAGTTTTGTCGCCTATATGGGATGGCGTAGTCGGTTGACGAAGGATGGGGAAGTGGCGGCGAAAAGTCGTGCATCTCACCGTCAGCTTGCACCGTTGATGTACTTGTTTATTGCGCTGGGGTATACCGGAGGAGTTCTTTCCCTTGTGATGCAGCATAAACCTATTTTTGAAAGTCCGCATTTTTGGACAGGTTCTTCTGCTGTCATTTTGTTAGGAATTAACGCGCTGATGACGTTTGGTTTTGGGGGTGATAAGAAGGAATCGTTTCGTACTGCTCATGCTTATTTGGGGAGTACAATTATGATTCTGCTGGTTGTTCACGTTGTTCTTGGTGTAAAATTGGGTCTTTCAATTTAAAACCTTAATATCAACAACTGCAAAATCGTTGTAATGCGTTAAGCGAAGCCATGCCGCAGGCTTTGCATCTTGCTCGCTACCCATGTCAACAACTCAATGGTGCAACTACAGTTAATGACGATCGCCTTCTATAATAGTCATAATTGCCCGATCCAGCAGTTCAATCGCTTCATTTTCATAATGATAGGTTTTAAACTTTTGTCCAGATTCTATCACTTCTGGGCGCTTGGAGGGACGGCGATTATAATGGGATTGATAAAGCTGGAGCGCCAACGAGCCAATCGAAGTCTTTTGCCCTTTAGTCGCATCAATGTTGAGTTCACGGAGTCGCATCGCCACGCTAACAAATTGTTGATTGGGCGATGCTGGAACCTGCATCGTTCTCACCTGATTAAGTGCATCAATTAAAGTTTGCTCAGACTCAGATAATAATAAAGGCAACTGAGTATATCGGCGCATTGGTTTATCGACACTGACGGCAAACTTTAAGGTTTCTGGTCTACCAACGGCGATAAATCCACCGTAGCTGGCACGAGTCATTGTGGTGTAGAGAAGTTGACGAGAAAGCATCCGGTGGTTTGAAGGCGACAGAGGCATAATGACATACTGAAATTCACTACCTTGAGCCTTATGACACGTTAGGCAAAACGAATGCATAATCTGCTCAAAAATGCCGGGGACATAATCAACAACCGCGCCGCCTTCAAATGCAACCTTAACCCGTTCTGGCTGGGATTTAGGATGAACCTCAATTACCCAACCCCCTTCGCCATTCATCACCGCCGGGATTGTATCATATCTATTCTTCAATTGAATCACGCGATCGCCAACTCGATACACCACCTCCCCCGTTTCCACTTCTGGCTGTTCCGGTTGTTTTGGGTTAAATAGAGGCTGCAATCGTTTATTTAAGGCTTGAACCCCAACCACCCCTTTCTTTTGGGGAGCAAGAACCATTACCTGATCTTTTAAGTTAACCTGATCACGCTGCATCTGTGCCACTAGCTCGACAATGGTATCAGCAATTGCTTCCGGGGTGTGGCGACACAGCAGGGCGCAATCGGAAACCTCTTGCCATTGGAGAGGAGAGTTAAACCGCTGCAAATTAGGAACTACGCCACGAATGACATCTTCTGCGGCATAGATAATCGGACTTTCTTCCGGTTGGCGGTAAATCTTTTTCAGGCGAGAACAGGGTACAACTTCAGATATCAGTAAGTCGCGCAGCACCATTCCCGCGCCCACACTCGGAAGCTGATTATGATCCCCAACCAATACGATTCTCGTATGGGGTTCTAAGGCTTTTAAGAGAGAATTAAACAGGAAAATATCGACCATACTAAATTCGTCGATAATTAACCAGTCAATCGGCAAGGGGTTATCCTGATTAAACTCAAACTTTTGACCATACCCTCGCCACTGAAGGAGACGATGAATCGTTTGGGCATCTAACCCGGTGGCGTTCTTCATTCTTGTCGCCGCTTTTCCTGTGGGTGCAGCTAAAGCCACCTTGAATCTACACTCCGTTAGCCAATTGATCAAATACTTCAAAATATGCGTTTTCCCTCGCCCAGCACCCCCCGTAATAATGCTAATTGGTTGGGCATAAGACTTTAACAGTGCCTGTCGCTGTTCTGGAGCCAGCAGATCAGACTCTCGCCATTCTACTGCTTCTAGTTTTTGTAACCACTCCTTTAACGGTTCGATAGGCAGTTGGCTCCGAGAGGCAAAATACAGAATCAATTGGGCAACATTAACCTCCGCCCGATAAATTGGTTTTAAATAGAGCGACTCTGATAACCGTCCCTCCACTACAATTTTTTGGGTGAGCGCATTCTCTAATACCTGATTAAGTAACCGGGGATTCGGTGTATGTCCGGGACAACTCAATAACCCTAGTGCTGCTTCAATAAGTTCGGAGCTGGGGAGAAAACAATGCCCCTGATTTCTGGCATCTTGTAAAGTTTGAATGATCCCTTGCTCATAGCGCAGAGGACTATCAGGAGGCATCCCCAACTTTAGCGCTAAACTGTCAGCTATCTTAAATCCGATTCCATCAATCTCATTAATAATCTGATAAGGGTTGGTGTTGAGGACAGATGCTGTACGCTGATCATAGTAGTCCGTCAGTTTCAGGGTTAACCCCAAAGATATCCCCATCCCCAGCAACCAAGCTTGAGTCCCTCGGACTGGGTTGCTCTTGCTTTTCTCCCAAGCCGAGATGATGGCATCAATCCGATATTGGGATAACCCAGGAATAAGTTTGAGTCGTTGGGGTAAGAACTCCAGAACCTCAAGAGTATCCGAGCCAAAATATGCCGCCAGCAAAGCGGCTGTCTTCTTACCAATGCCATGAAATATGCCACTGGCAAGATACTGTTCGATTTCTGCTTGCTCTAGGCTGGGTAATTGATCGCTGTTATCTGTTGGGAAAGCCATTGGCATGATTGATTGCTCCCTGAACAGGTGAACCAGAAATCCTAAATTGTATAGGATTTGAATTTTTCTTCATTTGTCCTCACGAGGGCGCGTAGTACTTGAACCTGCCTGGGTTGGGTTACTCGGAAAGAATTATCCGCCTAGGTTCCAGGGGTCTAACCTACAACATGATCGAGCTAAAACGTTATTCAACGACTTTCAGGATAGTCGAGATAGCCGCCAGTTTAGTGGTATCAATACTGTGCCGACGACGAACTCGTACTGATGCTATTCTACCGCGAGACATTCGGTCTAAATCACCCAGCAAACTGTCGATAACTGCCACGGGACTCTCACTATCCGCACCTTCTGTGATATCTTCCGTAAAACCCAGGGGAGTCCCCGATGCACCGCGACGTCTGGCAATGTCCTGTAACCCTTTCAACGCATCTCGTAAGGGTTCTGTACTGGCGAGAACCAAAAGTTCAAAGAAACCTGCGGGTTCCTGCACGACTAAGCGAAAATCCTTGGTCGGATCACCGATTTTCTGGGGAATCACCATCGACTCGCCACTGCCTAGTTTTGCTGCTTCTTCCGGCGCACCCCAGGTTATCGGATGCAAGACATAGATATCACCATTGGCGAAAATGACTAGCACCCCGATATAAAGGCTGCGGTTTTCATGGTTGTGAATGACTAACTCCACCTCAGTCCCTATCTGGAGTTGGGTTATCTCTGTTTCCAGGGTTTGGGTAACAAGTTCGGCTTCCGCCTCTGAGGGGCGTCCCGTACTCACAGAAGCCCCTCGCCTCCCCAAAGGGTTAATGTCAACGGTGATATTCAATTGGGAGGTGTCGCTATTGAGGACAGAATGCAGTATCCGACCTGCCAATAACATAGTTAGACGGGGGCGTAGGCGTTGTACCGCTTGCGTTATCGATTCCTCCGGTTGTCCAAAGGAATCGGGAACAGGCGTAAGTCCGGCGGAAAATAGCCCAATACTCCCCATGGATGCAGAGGTAACGATATCACGCTGACGAGCTTGCTGGAGCGACTCCTGACTCATTCGTCCGAGGAGATAGTCGGCGACTGTGCTAGCATTCACGGGGACAACGTTTACCCGTTCAATCGTTTCTAAAACTGCTCTAGCCGCTTCTGTCTGATTACCCAGAGACTCGTGCAGACCAATTTTTAACGCTAAGTTAGCGGGTACGCCGCGAATCCGCTCTCGCATCAGCGTTCCTGGGGGAATTGTCTGCCGTTGGCTGGATTTTAACCTGCCATATCCGACTAAGCCAAGGCGATGGGTTTGCACAACTTCCCCAACAACCTGTCCTTTGGTATCAATCAGGTTAAATTCTGCCCCTTCTTCAAAGGCTTGTAAACTCTGAGAGGAAATCCCCCCTAACCAGAAAGTAACTTGATCTCCCTCGATACGACGCACAACGGCTTCGGCGGCGGGGGTATCCGGGTCAAGGAAATAGAGGGGTTTTTGGGCATAGTCGCTACCTGGTTTAACCTGAAAGATGGGGTCTTGTTCTAGGTGCGAGGCTTGAGCCACATCCCGCGTACTCCGAGCCAGATTCGCAAAGACAGTAGCCAGGGGTTTATTGAAGGGCTGCTGCCAAAGGTAGCGGGTGAGGAGATAGGTAAACGCCCCAGCGTAAAAGTCGCCAAAGGGCGCATCCGCCGCCAGTTGATTTGCCTGGGCTGAACCCAATGCCATGCCTTTGGCGATACCCTGGGTGCGTAAGATTTTGAGTTGACTGGGTGACAATCCCAGTTTGGTCATCCACCGTTCTTGATAGGCTAACTCGGCGGCGCTGGGTTGAGCATTGTTTCCCGATAACCGGGAGTCGAGGGCGCGATAGACGAGGTTTCCTCTGGTGCCACCGCCAGAGTGACAGCTATCGAGGACAACGGTGACGTTTTCTGTGTTTAGGGCAGACATCAATAGAAATAGAGTCTTGCCCATGATATCGTTGACGTGGAAATCTTGATTATTTTGGCGAGAATCATAGACAACCATGGTGCCGTTGTACCCCTGGATATCGGGATGAATGGGAATTGCATCGGGGTCAAGAACAAGGGAACCATGTCCAGAATAGTGGAAGACAACAATATCACCCGGTTGCGCTTGCTCGATTAAGTGCGTCTCAAAGGCATCGAGGAGGTTTTGGCGTGTGGGTTTATTGGGGGTATCGTCGGTGAGTCGGAGAATGTCCTTGGGGTTAAAGCCAAAGCGATGCACCAGGAGTTCGTATTGCATCTCGACATCGGTAAGACAGCCACGCAGGGAGGAAATTCCGGGGGGATATTTGTTGATACCGACAAGGAGTGCTAGTTTACGGGGTGTCTGTTGAGCGAGAACACGGGCATACTGCTGGGCTTGACGGTGGAAATCGAGTTGGCTTAAGCCCAGAGTGGCGAGGGTGGAGCCAGCGAATTGCAAAAACTGACGACGTTTGATTGGGGACATGATTTGATTTGTGGGGTTATGTAAGTAGGGGTTGCTGAATAAGTTTGGTGGTGGGGGTAGGGAGCAGGGGACGCAGAGGCAGCAGGTTTTCTACGGCTGCAAGCGTTGATAGCTAAGGATTTGAGGACTATTTGCAGAATTTAATAGAGGAAAAATGCGTATACATTCTGTACTACCTATCAACGGAACTATTAACATTTAGAAGTACAAATACGCTGCCAAAGAAAAAGGCGACTGCCAAAAGAATTCCTGTCGCTATATAATTACCTCCGAGGAGCATACTACCAATGGAGGCAATTAAGGGGAGGATGCTTAAACCCAACGTAATAATTTTGATCATTTTGACACAGCTCGATAAGGCGATTGAAATCGCTGCTACACAAACAAAGTCCGCCTACGCGGACTGGCTTATACAGGGGTAACGGCTGTATTAACACACCCTGCTACCGTTAAAGTCCCCCTTCAGATCCCCCTATTAGCTCCCCCTCCCGTCCCCCTTCAAAAGGGGGAAGCCAGATGTTGCTTCGCTTTTTGTTCTATGGGGGAGACCAAAGGATGCTTCGCTTTTTGTTCCATAGGGGATTTAGGGGGATCAAACGTATTCCATAAGAGCGGAAAGTGCTGTAAGGGGTGGGGAAAGATTTAGGTGGATGATTTTAGGCTAAAGCCCTGACTACGAACTTCATTAAAGTCCATTGCCAATAAGGATAAAGGGCGCCCAATAATAGGGATGGCTCAGATTCGTCGTCACGCTGGCGGGTAAGCCTTCAGGACTTTGTAACAAAAGTCCCGCTCGTTCTATATCTTCAACGGAAAAGTTTCCCCTCAATAAAGCCAGTTGTGCTTGTCGCAAGGCTTCGGCTTTAGTGACAGGGTTTTGTTCCGTTCCTTGAGCAAGATTGTTGTAAAATTTTCGCATCTTTAAGCTAGTGCTAGCATCATTCACTTTCCACAGAGAAGCCATCACCGCATCGGCTCCATTACTGAGGAAATAGTAAGCAACACTAGCAATCTCTACACCGTCTGGGCGCGAACCCGCTAAGGTTGTTTCGCAAGCAGAAAGTACGACGAGATGAATGTCTTGTAACTGAGTTAACGTTTGAATGTCGGAAATTCTTAGCTGTTCACCATCGCCTAACAACAGAAACGAGTCATCCGCACTACCCGGAACAAATACTCCGTGAGTCGCTAGATGTAAAATCTTGTGTCCCGTCAAATTATCGCGCAAACTGCGATAGTCAAACGTATCATTAAGAAACGTTTTCCCTGGATAAATCCCTAGCTCGTCATCGGTTGTTTGGCGCACAATGGCATTGAGTTCAGTTTGGACGTATGGTAAGGATGAGAAACCACCAACCGCATCAGATACACCCATTGCTAGGACTGGGATATCTTGAATATCCACAGGAAGGCGATCGCTTATATTGGTTAAATCGGCTGAGAAGACAGTCGAGATGGTATAGTTCTCAATCAAGTAGTTTTCCCCATCCGACAAAGCACTCATGGGGATATATCGCGTTACCCGATCTAAAGCGAACACTAAATTCTGCACCTGGTTTTGCTTCAGTTCGGCAGCAAAGGGTTTAACTAACCAGTCGTAGAGTTGTTTTCCCGTTTCTTTAATTTCGGCAATATCCGAGCGGTTATTTTCAAGTAATCTCCGGAATTGGTTAACTGTTTCTCCTAACTCTTCTTCTCCAATATTAACTTCTTGTTTATGGACAACTCCCCCTTCTGAGAACATGATTAACCAGAGTCTTTCCTCTAGCACCAAAGGGTAAATTAAGACGGTATGCGGTTGAGCTTCTACAATTTCCCTAGCTTTAGCGAGTTTCCTGGGATCGAAGAACAGATCATCAGTCGCCCGGTTGGAGCGAATTTCTTTTTCAATGGTTTTCAAGTTTTGATTAAACTCACGGATCAAAACAGTCAGACGGTCATTTAACTCGCCTTTTTCAGTACAATTCATCCGTTCACACTCATTGATTTGTCGTCCTAAAGCAATGAGGGATTGGCTTTCAGCTTGAACCTTTTTCTCGGTTTCGCTGAGAAGTACATCTGGTTGGTCATCTGTTGAGACTGTACCTCTGGCTAAATCGCGAATTTCCTGTATCTTCAACAGTTCCAATACCTGATGGGCTTCCTGATCTCGCCCTTGAGATAATAACAAGTCCGCTAATTGGCGATAAAAATCAGCGGCTGTCAGTCCGTCAAAATCAATTATGGCTTGTAGAGCAGACTCTTGTAACTGGGGCGGTAGTTCTTGATTAATCCGCCGAATTTCTTCAAAGTCATTGATCGCTTGTTTGTAATAGGTAATAGCAATATTAGGTTGATCTAACTCTGCATAAACCCGCCCCAAACCTGCATAGCTAAAGGATTTATCACCAATGACTTCCTCAAGAGTATTGATAGCTAATGCCTGTTGGTAAATAGCGATGGCTTCTTGCTTTCTGCCAAATTTACGGTGTAGACTGCCGATGAGATTCAGTGCACCCCTTTCTAAGGTAAGATTTTGGACATTTCGAGTGAATGTTAAAAAAGCTTGGGCTGACTCCATGGCTTTTTGCTCATCCCCTAACTCAGCATAACCAATACTTAGCGCCACGTTAGCAATTATTTCCAGAAAAGGCTGTTTAATTTCCTGGGCTATAACTAACCCTTGTTGAGCGAAATCAATGGTTTTTTCAGTTTCCCCTTGAGCAAAGTAATTCCAGGCGATCATTGTCAAAACGATACTTTCGTCATGACGATTTTGCAATGTCCGCAAAATGGGTAGTGCTTGCTGATAGTACTCACTGCTTGTCTGGTAATCTCCCAAATCTGAATAAGCAATCCCTAAAAGGGTTAATGGTAATGTCTGCGCTCTAGGACTGTTGTTGTCCTGAGCGATTTTTAAGCTTTTTTGATACAGCTCCAAAGCGTTCTGATAATCCTTGAGCGACGTATAAACATTACCCAACCTTGCTAACCCAAACCACTCTAAAACTGGATTTTGAAGTTCTCGACCTATTGTCAAACCTTGCTCAATCAACTCTTTGCCTTTGCTGTGTTCACCAATAACGTTGTAAGCATTGCCCAAATTAATGAGTAATTCGGCTTCAGAATAGCGATCATTCAATTTCCGAGCTAGGGCTAAACCGGGTTCAGCAACACTAATGACATTTTGATAATGTCCGAGTGCGGCGTAAGCTTCACTAAGAACCTTTGAAGTCGCGACTTCTACAAAGAAGTTTTTTGTCCGTTGGGAAATGTCTAAACTCCTTTGCGCCAATTCAACCGCCTGCTCGTATTCTCCCCGGTAATTATGGATTTGACCTAATCCGGTTAAAGCTATTTGCTCCTCTCCGGGAACTTGTCTTTGCTGCGCTAATGCTAAAGCTTCTTTCCCATATTTAGTTGCTTTCTCTGTATTGCCCAGCCAAAGATAATTGGAACTTAACTTCGTTAAAGCTGTGATTTCAAAGCCATTTAACTGATTCTGCCTAATTAGGGTCAAAAGTTGCTGCGCTAACTCTAATGATTTTTCATAGTTGCCCTGGCTTTTGTAAATATCTCTAAGCTGTCCCAAGGCATTCCGTTCTAGATTTGGATCGTCCAACGCTTTAGCAATTGTCCCTACTTTATTGGCGGCATCCAGCGCTAAAGTATGATCGCCTTGCTGATTGTAAATTTCACTCAACTTGTCCCAGGCTTTTGCCTCTAGCTGAGGATGTTTTATTGTTTTAGCAATCGATAAAGCTTGTTGAATTAACTCCACAGCTTTAGCAGAATCTCGGAACAAAGTGTATACATTAGCCAACTGAATCAGCGCCTCTGCTTCTTTATCCGATTTCGCGATACTTTGCGCCCAACTTACGTTTTGCTGAGCATACTCAAGCGCTTTATCGAAGTCTCCAAGATTGATGTAAACCAGGATTAAAACCCCCAATGCATTGTTTCGCAAGTCCAACGCTGTGTCTTGTAAAGTAGGGGGTAATTCAGAACTATTGATTTCTCCTGTTAGCACTAATGCTTGCTGAAGTAAATCGATCGCCTTCTCATAGTCTTCTACCATATTATAAGTACTAGCAAGACTAATTAAAGATAGCGTTTCTGAAAATTGATTTTTGAGTTGTCGCGCAATATCTAAATCTCGCTTATAGAATTCAATCGCCTTGGCATAATCTCCCAGTGAAATATACACGGGAGCAAGAACCGATAGAAGAAAAGCCTCTGCTTCTAAATTTTCAGACTGTCGCGCAATAATTAGACCTTGTTCGGCAAACTCTTGGGCTTTTGGCAAATCTAACAAATCGTAGTAGATAGAACCAATTTTTGCATAGGTACTACTTTCTATCCGCCTGATCTCTTGTTTATTTATTGAATCTTGTAGTTCTGTCGCAATATTTAATGCTTCTGGAACTAAAGCAATGATCGTTTCGCTTTGTTTAAGAGCAAGAGAATAATCTTTTTGTTCATGGGCAGAACCGACACTTAGATAATACACTCTCATGATTTGAAGGAGGGTGTTTAGTTGTGCTGTGCGATCATTGAGAGGTTGCTGCTGAATGGCTAATGCTTGTTGGTAGTATTCAATTGCAAGATCATATTTTTCTTGCCTAAAGTAACTAAAGGCTATGAATGATAGAAGTTGATATTCTTGTACTTTATCGTCGAGTTCTCGTGCAAGGGTTAGTCCTTGCTGATAAAAGTCTAACGCACCGATGTAATCACCTTCCTGGTTATAACTATTGCCGATCAACATCAGGATAAGAACTTCTTGCGACTTATTTTTTATTTCTCTGGCAATAGGTAAGGCTTGCTGATAAAATTCCACTGCTAATTCATATTTTTCTTGGGTAAAATAAGCCGATCCTATTTGCAAAAGAATACTACTTTCTAATGGACGAATTCCGGCATCTTGAATTAGGGGTAAAGCTTGCTGGAAATTTTCCAAGTAGCGGTCATAGTCTTCTAAATTGTAATAAGCGTATCCTATCGCCAGTAAACTTTCACCCTCACCCGCACGGTTACCAATCTCACGGCTAAGAACTAACGCTTTCTTTGACCACTCCAAATCGCGAGAATAGTCTTCCAGGATTGCATACGCCCTGCCGATTCTTCGCAAGGTGATTGCGGCATGAAATTTATCCCCCACTTCTTCCTGTATCGCCAGCGCTTGCTGTAAGGTTTCTAAGCCTTGGGTCGATTGTTGTAAGCTAAAAGCGTAAACAGCGCCAATATTACTGAGAGTTTTGCCTTCTCCGCTGCGATCCTGTAATTCTCGACGAATAGAAAGCGCTTGCTGCAAGGTTTCTAAGGCTTTATCATAGTCCTTTAAGCCGTAATAGGTTATACCCAAGTTATCTAAGGTTTCTCCCTCTCCAGCACGGTCTTTGAGTGCTAGGCGAATGGAGAGAGCCTGCTGTAAGCTGGCTAAAGCGGCTTCATATTGCCGCAACCAGTAATAAACCTCACCGATATTATTGAGGGTTTGTCCGATTCCCGCCTGATCATTGAGGGCTTGTTGTATTTCTAGCGCTTGTTGATAGGTTGCCAACGCCTGTTGGTATTGCCCTCGGCGGTATTCCTGCACTCCCTGTTGGAAGAGTCGTTCCGCCTCGTCTTTTTGATCTTCTACCGTTTGCGCCTGGGCAACAAGTGGCGCAATGCTACCCATTGGTATGACAGGAGTCGTCACTGACAGGAGTGCTGTCACCCAAACCAAGCCCAGATATTTCAGTTGGTATTGCATCGCTGGAATTGCCAAGGGATATAAGGAATTATAACCGTCTCGTTCTTATATTTCTCAGTCAGGGGGAGGTTATGCAAAAGGACAGACATAAACACAGATGTGACATATCGTAGGGGCGCACTGACGTGCGCCCTTTACAGAGATGTAATATCATGTCCGGTTGAATACTTAGGCGCGAACAGCCACTAAAGTGGCTACTACAAACAGGCTATTACAAACAGGCTACTACAAATAGCGCGATCGCACGTTTCCTTTAACGCCAATCGTCCCAATCCTGATTAAAAATCGACGTATCTGGAAACGCCGTCGGATTATTATTCGCTTCCAACCGTCGCCGCAACACCTGCAACTGCGGATCATGGGGCGGAAGTCCATCCACCAATTCAAACGGCGCAATTCCCTTCTCCAACGCAAACGCCGCCGTCGTTCCCGCACCTGCACCCGATGACCATTCAAAGGAATGCACCCGATACGCTGCTGCTGCAATATGACTCGTAGCAATACTTTTCCCCGCCACTAACATGTTGTCAATCTTTTGCGGAATCATCGCCCGCAGGGGAATTTGAAACGGATAGGCTTGACCCGCCCCCTGACGTTCCCCCTCTCGTTCTGTATTCCCTGGCGCTTCTGGGGGAGAGAAACTCATGCAAGGGTGAAAATCAATAGCATAATGTCCAATTCCCAACGAATCGGGATAAATGGTTGAACGAGTACGTCGATTTACCTCATCCGGTGATACCTCACCCTGAATCACCGAAATCGCTTCTCGTCCCGCTAAAGCCGTCCATAATTGGCGATACATTTTGGGAGATAAGGTTTGACGGTAATACTCCTCCCGGTAATTGCGGCGAGACATATCAATTTCCCAAATTGTAAACCCCTCCGGATACCCAAACGCAGGGCGTCCAATAATTCGCCGTCCTTCCCGCATATAGGGATACTTAGATAACCCATGTACTGTTCCCATGGGAGAGTCTAATCCGGATAAATAACGATAACTGGGATGGGGTTCCTTGACGCCATCACCAAGTTGGGAGTCTGTTGTTCCGTCAACTAACCAATAGAAATATCCCAGGGAGAGTTCCTCCGCCTTGCGTAAACTCTCGGTTCGCAACCCCCCCATCCAGCCTCCGGGGGCTAACTGTCCCGTCGCTTGCAATTGGTCAGGAGTATAAACAAGGTTATCAACCTCTGTACCGGGACGATAGTCATTTCCCCACGTCCAGTTTTGCATGGAGATATCCCCGACGGTGGGCGCGGTAAAGGAAATTCCGCTAAATTTCTCCGGTTCACCTTTTTTAGGACTCCAAATCCGCCGATAGGTAAACACTAAGTCAAAGTCGGCTAAGCGGGGTAATTCATAACTATAATAGGGTTCGTATTGGGGGTAAAAGGGTGGCATTTCATGGCTTTGCGGTTCCTTGGTGGCTTCCATGGCAAAGGTGTAGGTAAACCCCTGAGTACAATAGGGATTCCCGGTGGCGCTGGAAGACGAGGGTTCGAGATGAGAACGGGGGTCAATTCCCAGGCGGTAAGGGACATCCGCCAACCCAATCAGTTCGCCAGTTTCTGTAGCCTCCACAACATACCAATCTGGGACGTTTCCCGGTGATGAGTTTTGAGGAACGAAGCGAATAATAGTTTTGTCAAAGCGGGGGGAATTCGGGTACTGATACCAATCTTCAATGGTTTTGGAAAGGGGAAACGTATTTAAGGGGAGTGCATCCAAGGCTGGTTGATGTTGAATTGCGATCGCACTTTTAATCAAGTTCCCGGTAGGATTATAGTCGAGTTCCTTAATTACCGTGGAGGGAAACCACTTCAGTGTCCCTTTCCCCCGTTTGGCTGCATCCCGCAACATATCCAAGAGGATATCGTGGGCGTCACTGGGAATAAAACAGGATTCACTCACCCAACAATCCCCCGGATTCAGTTCCCTATATTTGCGTCGAATCCGTTCCCGTAATTCCAAATAACCGCGAGAATAGAAAAGACGCGATCGCTGAGTCGGGCGTTCATCCAGTGCAGAGGTACCCTGGGACGAAATCTGTCCCCCTACCCAATCGGTAATCTCCGTCAAGCAAACCGTTCGTCCCGCGAGTAACCCTTCATAGGCTGTCGCCGCACCCGCTAATCCACCGCCAACCACCAAGATTTCACAGGTGACGGTTTCATCGGGCGTGCCATCGGAAACGCTACGGGCAATTGGGGCGAGGGATAGTAGAGAAATCAGGCTAAAAGACAAGGAAATGATAGATTTTCCGGCAGATACACGTCGAGAACGCTTCATAAGAGTTAAAATGCAGAACGTATCAGATGTTACATTACAGTGGATGCCTTGACGTTGCCATCCCCCAATAAGTTCATCTCCTCAACGAAATCTTTTTGTATTATACTCGTAGTATATTGATGTTATTTAGCGCTAGAGGCGCATATTTATGCCTTACGAACAACTGAAACTGTCCACAGATAAGCCCGTTTTATCCTGGGCGAATCATGATTTAGGTCATGAGGAAACCAAGATGGCAAAAAACGTGGCATCCTTACCTTTTGTGTTTAAACATGTGGCGTTAATGCCAGATGTTCACTTAGGCAAAGGCGCATTAGTTGGGTCTGTTCTTGCCACCAAAGATGCTGTCATTCCGGCGGCGGTGGGAGTTGATATTGGCTGTGGAATGGCAGCGATTAAAACCCCATTTGTGGCAGAACAACTTGAGGGCAAACTCAAGAAAATTCGTTTAGATATTGAATCCGCCATTCCTCTGGGATTTAACCAAAATAAAGAAGTAGAAAAAGATGCCAGCAATTGGCAAGGCTGGACTCATTTCAAAGACTTACATCGCGGGGTGCAGGATGTGCAAGGAAAAGCGATGAAGCAGTTGGGTTCTCTGGGTGGTGGAAATCACTTTATTGAAGTGTGCCTCGATACAGAGGATTCCGTGTGGTTAATGCTACATTCTGGTTCTCGGAATATTGGCAATCGCTTGGCGCAGTGTCACATTAGCACGGCGAAGGAATTAGCCAAACTGGCAGGAAATCGCCTACCTGATCCGGATTTAGCCTACTTTATCGCCGGAACTCCCGAATTTGCCGCCTACTGGCGAGATTTACAATGGGCGCAAAATTATGCCCGTTACAATCGCGATGTGATGATGGCGCGTTTTAAGCGAATTGTGGAAAAGCATTTGGCGGGAGGTAAGCCAATCAAGCCATTGTTAGAGGTGAATTGCCATCATAATTATGCAGAGAAAGAAGTCCATTTTGGGGAAGATGTGTACGTCACGCGCAAGGGTGCAGTGCGGGCGCGTGAAGAGGATTACGGGATTATACCCGGTTCGATGGGGGCAAAATCGTTTATTGTCAAAGGGAAAGGGAATCATGAAAGTTATTGCAGTTGTTCCCATGGCGCAGGGCGTTTAATGTCTCGGAAAAAGGCAAAGAAACAGTTTTCCCTCGATGATTTGGTGACACAGACTCAAGGAGTTGAATGTCGCAAAGATGGTGGGGTTTTGGATGAGATTCCCGGCGCTTATAAACCGATTGATGAAGTGATGAATAATCAAGCGGATTTGGTGGAGGTGGTGGCGACGCTAAAGCAGGTAGTTTGCGTGAAAGGTTGATTTTTCGGGTGGGCATTGCCCACCTTATTTGTTGGTATCAAATTCGCTTGTATAACCTCCCCTAAGGTTGGGTGGATAGAAGTATAGCTTGGGATAAACTTCCATAACCTAAAGCTTACAGTATAAATATTTTAAGCAATTTAAACTCACATCTTGCACCATTATAAACAAGTCAACTTGTAGGGGGCGTTAGCAAAGCGTAACGCACCGTTGCTCTAGAATAGTCATAGCCACTGTCTTACTTCATCTGTCTGAAATCATTACAGAGGATCGGGGCGAATGGTAAATGCTTACTTCCTGGATAGCCGCGCCCTAGTTAAACGTTATATACCCGAAACAGGTAGTGCCTGGATACAAGCGATCGCGGATACGGCAACAGGTAACCTATTATTTATTTAAACTCAGCCGAGAAATATAGTAACGTTAATTTCCAAAATTCCTCACTATAAGGGCGCACGTCTATGCGCCCCTACTTATCCTCATCTGACTCATCCAAATACAGCCGAATAAACTCTTGCGCCGCCGCCGGATCAATCTTCCGCAGTGCCTTTCTGATTTCCAAAACTGTCTCAGCGGACGGATCTTGAGTGTTTTGATACCAGTAGTGAACCGTTGATCGACCAATCCCCATTGTCACCGCCAATTTATTTTGGCTGATTTTGTACGTCTGCAATACCTGCCTTAGCGCTTCACCTGCTTTTCCCATGGTTTCTATAGTGTCAGAGGCTTATGACTCAGTAAATGTTCATAACTATGAACTTTGTGCTAAACTGACTTTGTGTTCGTTTTTATGAACATAAGCCACAAAAATTAGGACAACTCCAATGACTGAAGACTTTATCCGCGACTCCTCCCCAACTCCCAACCCTGCAACCCCTGTACCATCTACACCCCCGCCAGACAAGCGACATCCTCTAAAAGTGATCGTTATCAGTTCACCCCAAGGCGTCACCCGAACCATTCACACCTTCTATCGCCTCGGCTACGCCCATGTCAGCGAGTGGAGTAAGCCCCAACCCACCCAGAATCCTGGCGAAGTGATGAGTGTTCTCTACCGCCGCCTTCGTATCGATTAATGAATAGATCTCACCTCTAACCTCCTTCTCAATTCGGGAAGGGGGAAAAGTCAAACCCCATCGAAAACCCAAAAATAGCCATGATGCGAATCCGACACCGTATTAATCCCCAAACCTTTGTCATCACTCTCAACCAAATCGCTAAATACTTGAACATTGATCCCTGGCGCATTCTCAACTGGGAAAAATGGCACAATGTTCTTTGGGTACATATTCAAGGACGGGGCGGTTATTTTGTGAGTTATCGAAACCTCGAACAATGGATCGCGGCGTGCCGTACTTTGATCCGCTTCTGTCCCAACCGAGAAGCCCTAAACCTTCTCTGGTCATTGATTCAGCAAGAAGCCCAACGGTATACAAAACAGGTCTGGGATCGGCTTCAAGCTATATACCAGCAACGCTACACCCAGTTATCTAAACGTTCAATGGTGATATAATTGAGGTAATAGGATTAATTTTCTTTAAGTATTAAACACCATCGTTCCGCCGTTTCGGTTCATCAAACTTAGGATTTATGCCCGGTTTAAGTTAGGAGAATTTAGGCGATTTTATGTATAAAAATCACAAAGCCATTGTGATGTAAATCAATTGACCCAGTGATTAAAAATACAAAGAAATACTGAATTATTCATAAGAATAGAAAATAAGCAAATGGTGGGCTAAGTCAAAATAAGGAGCGATCGCCGAGCCAATAACCAAACAACGGCGATGTTCCAGGTCAGTGACAGCTAGGAACTAGACAGAACGTTTCCCCGTCAGGACTCAGACATTTAGAGACTCTAGATCTGACCCAACCGACTTATTGCCCAAAAATCTTCTGGCTAAGGCTGGATGTAAGGGCTGCATCTATCGTAGAGCATCAAACAAGTGCGATTATTCACATCGATATCACTATCGATCGCGATCGCGCTCCGTGAAAGCATCTATGATAAAAGGATTTTAGTGCATGTCCGAACAATTCCGTCTGTTGCAATCTCTGATTCCGGCAATCGCCAAGGTTCCAGATCTTCACTCAGCATTGGATTTAGTGCTGCATCGCGTCTGTGAAGTGACCCATTGGGATTATGGTGAAGCATGGCTGCCGACGCCTAATTCTCACAGTTTAACCTGTAGCCAAGCTTGGTCTGGTGATCCGTCTAAGCTGCAATCCTTTCGACACATACGAGAGACACTGACATTTTCTCCCAATATCGGTTTACCTGGACGGGTGTGGAGATCAAAACAACCAGAATGGATTGACCAAACCAAGCCAAATAGGATTGATCCTGATGCCGAATTCACTCTGCTTAGCGCGACGGATCAGCCGCAAGAGTTTCAAGCGGGAGGCGCAATCCCGATTCTCCTCGATGATCGGGTACTCACTGTTTTAACATTTTTTACCCGCCACTCTCATCCTGGCGATCGCCAATGGATGGAATGGGTGAGTGCGATCGCAATGCAGTTGGGGTTGGTGATGGAACGCCAACAATTAACCGAACAACTGCACCAGCAACAAGAATTTAATCAAAATTTAGTCGAAACCCATGGTGGCTTTTTTGTCGCCATTGACCCCCAGGGAAAAACCCGGATGATGAATCCCAGATTATTGGAAACGTTGGGTTATACCCTGGATGAAGTGAGGGGAACAGATTTTGTGACCAAGTTTATTCGAGATGTTGACCGCAAACCCTTTGCCAAATTAATCAAAACCCGTGAGGAAAAATCAGAATTAAAATCGCCCACTGTACATCAAACCGGAGTCCTGACCAAAGAGGGTCAAGAACTTTGGGTAGAATGGCGTAGCCAACAGGTTTTTAAGAAAAGCGGTGAACTTGACTTCTTGTTTGCCATCGGACGGGATCAAAATGAACATTGTCTCACCCATCAAGAAACAGCCCGTTTAGCCTCGTTTCCCCTATTGACTCCCAATCCCATTGTCGAAATTGATTTAGCCGGACGTGTGCGATATCTTAACCCAGAAGCCATGCGCTTGTTGCCCGAATTATTAGATAGTGAAGCTGAACATCCATTTTTGGCAGAAATGCCCTCGATGATTCGATTGATGCAGCAGCAAAGTTCCTTGAGGCGCGAGGTGAAAATTGGGGAAATTGTTTACGAACAAGTCCTGCACTACGTTCCCGAAATTGAATGCATTCGCATTTATGCCTTAGATATCACCGATCGCAAACGAGCAGAAGAACTATTATTGTTTAATGCCTTTTACGATCGCCTCACCGGACTAGCGAACCGCGCCTTATTCATGGATCGCTTGCAGCAAGCCGGACGACGCGCCCAACCGAGTCAAGGAGAGAACCGAGATTCTCCATCCTATCGATTTGCCGTGGTGTTACTCAATCTCAATCGCTTCAAAGTCGTGAACGAAAGTTTGGGGAACCATTTAGGGGATCAAGTGCTGCAAGAGTTTGGACAGCGCTTACAAAATTGCTTGCGTCCCACGGATACCGTTGCCCGTTTGGGTGGTGATGAGTTTGCTATCCTGCTAGAGGGGATTCAGGGGGTTTGTGATGCCATTCAAGTGGCAGATGCAATTGAGCAAACCTTGACATTACCCTTTAATCTTGAAGGGCGGGACGTGTTCATGACAACCAGCATTGGCATTGCCCTAAATACGAATCGCGATCGCCAGGTTTTATCGGCTGAAAACATACTCCGTAACGCCAATACCGCCATGCATCGCGCCCGTTCCCAAGGGAAACCGGGCTATGCCATCTTTGATAACCAGATGTTGAGTCCCACGGTTGATCGATTACAGCTAGAAACAGATATGCGGCGTGCGATCGAACGGCAAGAATTTCAAGTCCATTATCAACCCATTGTCTCCCTACTCACTCATCAGATTACCGGCTTTGAAGCGTTATTACGTTGGCAACATCCGCAACGCGGGTTAGTCTTTCCCGCCGAGTTTATTCCCATCGCCGAAGAAACCGGATTAATTATTCCCATGGGGTGGTGGATACTGCGGGAAGCTTGTCGCCAACTCAGTATTTGGCAGCAGCAATTTCAAAGTCCCCAACCCTTGACAATGAATGTGAATTTGTCCTGTAAACAGTTTACGCAACCGGATTTATTGGCGCAAATTGACCAAATATTAGAGGAAACTAATATTGCAGTTGGTAGTTTAAAGTTGGAGATTACCGAAAGTGTGGTCATCGATAATCCGGAACTGGTCAAAGACTTACTGTTGGAATTGAAAAAACGGCAAATTCATCTGTGTATTGACGACTTTGGCACTGGCTATTCCTCCTTAAGTCGCCTGCATAATTTTCCGATTAGTACGCTAAAAATCGATCGCTCGTTTATCAGTCGGATTGGGGCGTTAGGTGAAAACTCGGAAATTGTTCAAGCGATTATCACTCTCGCCCGAACCATGAGTATGGATGTGGTGGCTGAGGGAATTGAGTTATTGGAACAGGTGTCGCCTTTAGTGGCATTGCAATGTCACTATGGTCAAGGATTTTTATTCTCAAAACCTGTAGACAGTGATGGCGCTATAAAATTACTTCGAGGAAAATCGGTTCAGTTAGAGCGTCAGATTAGTCGTTCAGTGAGCGTTAAAAATGAAGTCAAAAATTCTGTATCTATAGAGAATGATATAAGATAATAATCTTATCACCGTTTTCTGACATGAGGCGAATTTTTATGTCTGGAATTGTATTCGTTGTACATAGTAGATATAGGATGAGAATGTAATCCTCGATTTCTCATCCCATGCTTCAAGCTAACTGGGACAAAAGCACACAGCAAAGCATCCAAGGGAAAACAGCACTGGTTTTGTTAGGCATAGTCCTACTCTCGCTGTTTTTTCCTTTGTTCCTGAGTGGAGTCGGATTGTTTCTGAGTCTCTGGGTGATTGTCCCAGCGCCTACGTTTTGGATGTTACCGCTAGCCGTGGCTGCACCAGAAGCGAGTCCTTGGCTGCTGGGTGTGAATGCGATCGCACTAATACTGGCTATCTTAAATTTACAAGAAGGGGGGCTTGACAATTTTGCCGTAATCTGTAGTCTGATTGGTTTAATCCTCAGCCTTTTGCCGTTAATTCAGTTTCCAGGAGTGAATGCACGAATCGCGGCTCAAATGCAGAGGGATCTGGGTTTAGAGGATTGGGCAACAATTACTCCGGATGCACCGACACCCATGCGTCCCCAGCCTTTTAGTTTAGCCGATGCGTTTCGGGGGATTGCGATAGCGAAGCGCTGCTGCTTTCAGCAGATCGCGGAGGTTCGTATTGACCGAGGGATTATATTTTCTCAGCCGGATGGGGTCAACCTTAAACTTAATGTTTACCGACCGTTGACTGTTGGTAAATATCCAGCGATTATTACAATCTATGGGGGGGCGTGGCAAGTTGGAACTCCCGATAACAATGAGACATTTAACCGATACATGGCAAATCAGGGCTACTCTGTGATCGCGATTGATTACCGTCATGCTCCCCAATACCACTTTCCGGCTCAACTGGAGGATGTACAGGCAGCTTTATCCTATATTCAAAGCCATGCTCATGAGTTAGAAATTGATACGGAACGAATTGCTCTCATGGGGCGATCGGCAGGGGCGCAACTGGCAGCACTTGCAGCTTATCATCTAAATACAATTCCGATTCGGGCTGTGGTGAATTACTACGGACCTGTAGATTTAAAAGAAGGATACCATGACTTGCCTTTTCCTGACCCGCTCAACATTCGGGCGATTCTCCGCGCCTTTTTAGCCGGAACACCGGATGAAGTACCAGAACTTTATCTGGAAGCTTCTCCGATTCGTTATGTTAAATCTAATCTGCCGCCTACGTTATTGGTTTACGCGGGTCGAGATCATATCATTAAGGCAAAGTTTGGACGCCAACTCTACGAGCAATTACAAGCGGCTGATAATTGTGCTGTTTGGTTAGAAATTCCCTGGGCTGAACATGCCTTTGATGCAGTTTTTAATGGCGTGAGTAATCAGTTGGCATTATACTACACGGAGCGATTTCTGGCTTGGGCGTTGAAGTCTTCTTGAAAAAAACAATTATGAAACACCTTGAGGGTAAAATCACAGTAGTCACAGGCGCAACGCGAGGTCTAGGTAAGGGAATTGCGATCGCGCTGGGTGAAGCTGGGGCGACAGTCTATATTACAGGGCGCACCCTGGAGCGTTCAACCTCTGATGATGGTGTATCTGGGAGTCTCCAGGAAACCCAATCCGCCGTTGAGGAAGTTGGTGGCGTCTGTATTCCCATCCAAGTGGATCACAGTGACGATGAACAAGTGCGTTTGCTGTTTGAGCGTATCCAGGATGAACAAGGACAACTTGATCTGCTGGTTAATAATGCTTACGCCGGGGTACAAGCCTTAACAGATGCTTCAGGAAAGCCGTTCTGGGAGAGTGAACCGAATTTGTGGGATGCTTGCAATAATGTCGGGCTGCGCAGCCACTATGTTGCCAGTATTTTTGCCGCCCGGATGATGACCCCGCATCAGCAAGGACTTATCTGTACTATCTCGTCTTGGGGTAGTTTATCCTATATTTTTAGTCCTCCCTACGGTGCAGGTAAATCAGCGTGCGATCGCCTAGCGGCAGATATGGCGATTGAACTCAAACCTCAAAATATTGTATCCCTGTCAATTTGGCCCGGAATTGTGGGGACGGAAAAGTTTACTCAGTTTGCTGCCAATATGGATGAAAGTGCAGGGCTTGACCCGAAAAACTCAGCCATAAAAGAGAGGTACAACTGGGAAACCCCCTTACTCACCGGACGGGTGATTGCGGCGCTAGCTACGGATTCCACGGTGATGCGACGAACCGGGCGGGTGCAGATTGTGGCGGAGTTGGCTAAACACTATGGATTGGTAGACAAAAACGGGGAACGTCCTGTATCGTTACGATCTCTGCGCTTCGTGCTTCCCCTTGTCTTTCCCGCCCTGAGAAAATACCCCTGGCTGGTACCTAATATTAATGTACCTTGGTCACTGCTACTGCTAAAATCACTCAGCTCACCGAAAATAGGAGCTGCTGAATAAGTGTTGTGGTGGGGGAAGCTGGGGAAGCTGAGGGAGCTGGGGAAGCAAATGATAAATGACTAATGACTAATGACTAATGACTAATGACAAACCTACTAAAATAAACAGATGACCCAGCTAAGCTCAGCCGTTGTCCTGATTACCGGTGCAGCCGGTGGCTTTGGACAAGAGTTAACCCGACAGTTATTGATGGCGGGTAGCCGCTTAATCTTAACGGATTTGGATAAAACCGGGCTACATCAACGGGTGGCGGATATTCAGCGTCAAGTCGCCACGGGGGAGGTAATGGCTTGCTTTGAGGCTGATTTGTCATCTGGCGAGGGCTGTGAAGCGCTGTATCATCAGGTCAAAGCCCTGGATATGCCGATTGACATTTTGATTAATAATGCTGGAATTGCCGTATTTGGTCGCATGGACGAAGTTCCAGCACCGGAATGGGAACGGTTGATGCAGGTGAACTTAATCACACCAATGCGTTTAAGTTACTTTTTTGTGGCGGATATGATTGCACGTCAAAAAGGGCATATTGTGAATATTTCATCCGTCGCGGGTTGGTTTGCACCTGCAGGATTGACCCATTATTCTACCAGTAAATATGGGTTACGGGGATTTAGTGAAGGGCTATTCAATGAAGTCAAGGACTACAATGTCAAAGTGACAGCCGTTTATCCATTTTTTAGCCGTACCCCCATTCTGCAAGCAAAACGGTATGGCACACTCGCTGAGGGACATCAAGGTGTGCCTGAATCCTGGACAACTGATCCAGTGAAGGTGATGGCGGCGACGCTTCAAGGCATTCAGCGGGATCGACTGCACGTATTCCCGGATGCGATCGCGCAAAATGTCCAATTTTTCAAACGATACAGTCCTGGCTTATTAGACTGGATCAGTAATGAGTTTGCCAAAAGATTAAATCGTGGTGCAAGTTAGTCATTCTCGCTCAACAGTACAGCAGGTTAATACCAGTCACAAGCAGTTGATTCTCGGCGCAGGGTTTGTGGGATTGGGTATGGCTCAAGCCCTAAAAGCGGCGGGTATTGCCTATGATCAGGTGGATGGGAGTGATGATATCGGTGGTAATTGGTATCACGGGGTTTATGAAACTGCCCATATTATTTCATCCCGGACTATTACCCAATTTACTCATTTTCCCATGCCTGATGATTATCCAGATTTCCCCAGCGCTGAACATATCCGGGATTATCTGAATCGTTTTGCCGATCATTTTCAGTTACGAGAGCCGATTGAACTCAATCGTACTGTTGAGTATGTTCGACCCATTGAAAACAATCTCTGGGAAGTTACCTTTGCCAATGGAGAACAACGAATTTATAAAGGCGTATTACTGTGTAACGGACATCATTGGTGCAAACGGTTTCCCAAATTTGAGGGACAATTTCACGGGGAAATTATTCATTCTAAAGATTACAAAACACCGGATCAACTTCGGAGTAAACGGGTGCTAGTGATTGGCGGTGGAAATTCAGCCTGTGATATTGCCGCCGAAGCCGCACGGGTAAGCCTGAAAAGTGTTTTAAGTATGCGTGAATCCGTCTGGTTTATTCCTAAAACATTTGCTGGAGTCCCGACGGCTGATCTAGTGCGATGGTGGATGCCAGAATGGTTACAACGGCTGGCGATGTACGGAATCATCCGTCTGACATTTGGAAATCATCAAGACTATGGTTTATCTAAACCGAACCATCGCATTTTTGAGAAACACCCCACGTTAAATAATGAAGTGCCGTATTATATTAAACATGGTCGGATTCTTGCCAAGCCTGGGGTGCGTCGGCTTCAGGGAAAAAAAGTCGAGTTTGTCGATGGGAGTGAGCAGGAATTTGATTTAATTGTTTGTGCTACTGGCTATCATGTTGCCTATCCCTTCCTACCGGAGGAACTTCAGCGCGTTGAAGGATCTGTGGTTAAATGTTATGGTAGCTCGTTTATTGAGGATTACAAGGGACTCTATTACATTGGTTGGGGACAAGCGCGGGGCGGAGTTGGCTCATTGATAGCGGCTTACGGTCCCTATTTTACCCGTTGTCTGCAACTCCAGGATGAAATTAATGTGCCGCTAGGGTTGGTGTTTAAAGAAATGGGACAAGAGTTACCAACGACGCATTTATCTGATCCGCAGCAAATTTTCAGGCAGTTAAAACAGGCTCATTTTTTCTTTAACTGGATTGCTAAAAAAGCGGATCAAGTTGATGCCAAATATCCTAACTTTGAGAACCGTCCACTCCCGGCTAAACAATGACAGAAAAAAGGCAGAAAAATTCAATGGATTTATCCCCAGTTGTAGGGGCGCGTTTAGGGACTAAATTCAGCCATGGGTGAAATAACTGAACAACCTCACGGGGGGACAAGTTCGACACCATTGTAGAGACGCGCCATGGCGCGTCTCTACTTCATCTTTGGAGATATAGCACTACGCACACACGTTAGGACAAAATCAAGAAAAATTAAAATCGCTTTGACCCTGAATTTCGACAGGCTCAATTGCCGCGAAGCGACGCCCTGAGTGTGCCGAAGGGTCGAAGGATCAATCCCTTTTCAGGTAAGCTTTTGTCTTCACTATTGCCTATTGCCTATTGCAAGAAAGCCTAGGGCGTAGCGCTATACTAATGTCGCTCAAAGCCTGATTTAAACTGAAGTTTCCCCAGTCCAAATGTACTACCGGGGACTAAATCCTTACGGTAGACTTGCTCTATGGGGCTTATCTATGGGGTAAAATTACCAGGCATAATCGCACCTCTGAGATCCGTACTCTCAAGCTGAGTATCTGTCAGATTTGCCGCCGTTAAATCAGCGTTTCTTAGGTAAGCGCCCTTAAGATCTGCATCAATCAAATTCGCCTCTCTCAAATTGGCATTCTCTAAATTAGCACTTTGCAAATTCGCCCCTTGGAGGTTAGCTTCACTCAGATTAGCCTCTCTCAAGTCAACGGTTCTCAGATCCATTTCCCTCAAATCAGCGCCACTCAAATTACATCCAGCACATTCACCCGTTTGCTGCAATTGCTGGATTTCAGGTAGAGACGCGCCATGGCGCGTCTCTACTAACCGCACAGGATTGGTAATCCGAGACGCGATCGCGAAACCTGTACCCATCACCGCCAATACTCCCAGTTTCAATACCAACATCGGCGTAATTCCAGACTGGAGTAACTGAAACTGATCCGAAGTTGGCGAATTTCCCACCCCATCAATCGGTAACAATTCCGCCAGCGCCGTCGCCGCATTGGGGAAGCGATCGCGCAATTTAGGTGCGACCATTTTATCCAGCCAGGTGATAAACTGAGGATTCAAACCCGATACCAGGGATTTATAGTTAATTCGACAATCTTCATCCATTAAATTGCCAATATCAGCGGATTTAGTTTGAGTTAGTAAACAAATCAGCGTTACCCCTAAACCATATAAATCAGACGCTTCCGTGAGTTGGCGATTAAACATCTGTTCCGGTGGCATAAATCCTAACGTTCCCTTCACCACACTACTCGCCGCCAAATCATCCCCAAACGCACGCGCTAAACCAAAATCGACTAAATAAACCTTAATCTGGGGGGAACGTTCAACTAAAATATTTTCCGGCTTAATATCTCGATGTATAATCGGCGGAACTTGCTGTTGTAGGTAAACCAACACCTCCAAGAGTGCGATCGCAATTTGTTTAACCTCCTCTGGGGTAAAGGATTGGGGAACGGCTAAAGAGGGGGCTTGCTTGTATTCCTGAATTAAGCAAAAGCCATCCGGCGTTTCAAATGCATCCAGGTACTGAGGAATACTAGGACAATCCAATTGTTGCAGCAGAGTAATTTCCCGTTCATGGGCGTCAAAATCTGACCAATTCGCACCCGTTTTGGCAAATTGAAATTGTTTAATCACCACCGATTGTTCTGTGGAGTGATGAGTGGCTAAATAAGTGACTCGTCCACTACTGCGGTTGTGTCCCAATTCACGCTGAATATGATAACCTTGCTGGAAAAATTCGGGGTAGTTATTATTTGAGTTTTGAATAATAGAATTCATGGCAATAATCACAATAATGCGTTTTTTTAGGTTTTGATAAAATACTTAAGCCCTCAACTAAAGTTGGGGCTAAAAGCTTAAACCCGTTGAAACGGGTTCAAAGGCTTGCCCACTTTCAGCCGTAAATTTATTTCCTAGCGTCTGAGTTAGCGACATTCTGCTTAAGTCAGCGCCATTCTGCTTAAGTTGAAACTAAAGGTAAATGCGTTACCCCTACTGATTATCTCTACAGCGATTTTGCTCGCTTGACTAACCGAATAAACTCGGCTCGGTATCCATCTAAATCTGCCCCCTGAGATTGACTAGCAAGCTGTAAAACATGATCAAGATTACCATTCCCTTTATACTGAGACTCTCTCAATACCATACCAAATTCAGCAACAGATGCCGAGAATTTAAAATTATTCGAGGCTTGGGCTAAGGTTAATCCTTTATCCCCAACAGGTGCAGTAATCAGTTGAGAAGTGTCCTGATCCGGCTGCTTATATCGTAACTTCACCTGCATTAACTCATTCCCGGAAAATGTCATCGATTCATCGGTTTTCTGTTGAGAGTCTACAATATCAACATCCGATAACGAGACATCACTCTTCACGCCCACGGGAATAATTTCATAGAGGGCGGTAACAGAATGACCCGCACCTAACTCGCCCGCGTCTTTTTTATCATCCTGAAACGCTTCATTTTGCAGTCGCCGATTTTCATAACCGATTAGCCGATAGCCTTGAACTTTTTCCGGGTTAAATCCCACTTGAATTTTCACATCCTTGGCAATGGTGAGTAAGGTTCCACCGATTTCATTGACTAGGACTTTATTCGCTTCTAGGATATTGTCAATATATGCATAATTGCCATTGCCTTTATTCGCGATTTTTTCCATCTTGGCATCTTGGAGATTCCCTGTGCCAAATCCTAGCACGGTGAGGAAAATGTCTTGCTCTCGTTTCTCTTCAATCAGGCTGACTAATTGCTCATCGCTAGAGATACCGACATTAAAATCACCATCGGTGGCG
This sequence comes from Coleofasciculus chthonoplastes PCC 7420, assembly GCF_000155555.1. Lineage (GTDB taxonomy): Bacteria > Cyanobacteriota > Cyanobacteriia > Cyanobacteriales > Coleofasciculaceae > Coleofasciculus > Coleofasciculus chthonoplastes_A. The sequence goes on along the minus strand of NZ_DS989858.1, from coordinate 87,312 downwards.
AGAATCACGCGGTTATTACCGGATTCGATAAAATTATCTTGCGCTAATTTATATGCCAGCTTAATTCCCTGACCTCCAGCCGTTGATCCTCCAGCTTCGAGTTTATCAATTGCTGCTAATATGGTGTCTTTCTGATTCCCTGGTGTTGGCGGTAGCACTGTCCCCGCCGCACCTGCATAGACCACAATACTAACCTTATCTTCGTCTCGCAATTGGTCAACGAGTAATCGGAATGCTTCTTTAAGTAAGGGGAGTTTATTGGCATCAGACATGGAACCGGAAACATCTAACAAAAAGACCAGATTACTAGGTGGTAAATTTTCTGTGGAAATGCTTTTTCCTTGTAAACCAATGTGAACTAATTTGTGTTTGGAATTCCAAGGTGCTTCGGCAACTTCTGTAGTGATAGAAAAAGGTTTATCTGCTTGAGGTTGGGGATAATCGTAAGTAAAATAATTGATTAATTCTTCAACTCGCACCGCATTGGGGGGTGGAAGTCGATTCTCATTGATAAAGCGCCGCACGTTACTATACGAAGCCGCATCAACATCAATGGAAAACGTAGAGAGGGGATTACTGCTAGTCTTTAAAAAGGGATTTTCTGGGATAGTGCTGTAGGTTTCGCGGTTAGATTCTTCGGGAACTTGACGATTAAGAGAGTTGGAACCGGGTGATGGCTGGGCTTGCGGCGCGAATTTAGTTGCTGGGGCGTTCTCTGCATCTGATTGAGTCTCTGGGAGGGAAGCTGCCTCGGGTGAGACTTTCATTGGAGCCTGTTCGCTAGGAGCTTCAGACGTATAGTTTCCTCCTTCTCCCCCTTCGCAAGCAACGGTAAGCGCTCCCAATACAGCAGCTAGTCCTAAAGTTGCGATCGCTCTATGTCTGGTTTTCATGATTTCCCCTTCAGACTGAGCCTCAGTCTGTTCTATACAAAAGTTTAACAACTAAACATTTTTGGCTGTTACCTCTTTGTTTTACTATTGAGGCTGGGAATTCGATCCCGTGGTTGCCAAAACTGTAACATAGATGATTAGTCCAGAAGATTCCGGGTTTCTTAGCGGCTTACAACCAAGATGACGAGTCTGGCTCTTTTTCGACACTTACCCTTAAATATTGATTCAAACAATCGTTTCTGGATGAATCAACGGGTAACCAGCCGCTTTAATCTTCTGATTGTTGATCCGTGCATTCAGAGCGCGAAAACTGGGTTTAGTAGCATCCCAAATAACTCTTTCTAAACCTTGGTTGTCGCAAACATAATCGCACAATTCTCGGCTAGTCCAGCGTAAATTATTCACCAGATTATAAATGCCATTGAGTCTATTTTGACAGGCAAAATCTACCGCTGTCACAATATCATCCAAATGAATCCAACAAGCAAAGCTTTCACCACTTCCAGGCAGAGTTTTCCCAGCCAGGCGGCTTAACCGTTTAATTAACTCTCTACCCGGACCATAAATTCCGCCCAATCGCAGGATACAAACGCTTAAGTCTTCAGGGGCTGAATTTAACAAAATCTGCTCGGCTTCATACAGCACTTGATTATATTCATTATCTGTATCTACCCCAGAAGTTTCATCAACCCAATCGCCATTCTTGTTGCCGTAGACTGAGCAGCTGCTGAGGTAAATTAACTGCTGAACCGTGGCAGTTTCCGTCAAGGCAGCGACCACGTTTTTCGCGGTGGGAATGTAGGTTTCCCGATAGACTTCTGCATCCACCTGACGAGTGCTGATTGGAGCAACACTTAGTAGACAGATATCCTGGTTTTGTACCAGAGAATGCACAGCTTTAGCATCGTTTCCTTGCATAATTACAACCTGATCAGCTACTTCCTCAAGTTCGGCAACGCGCTCTTCCCGCGTAGTCGTTACTTTGACGAAGTGACCCTGTTTTTGCCAATGGCAAGCTACAGCCGTTCCCGCGTAGCCACAACCGATAATTGCCATCTTCTTAAAAACATCGCCGCGCGGCTGCTCCGAGAAAAGAGACTCTGCACCCTGCGTTGCCATTTCATGAGTATCATTGCTAAGGATGGTTTTTCCATTAGTTGTGGTATTCATAGCTGCCTTTAAATTGATAAATTTACTAAAATCAATGTAACTATCCTCTTGTGTAATCGCAAATATTTTAGATAATGGACGGCAATTTTGTGGTAGTGTGGAGCAAAAGAGAACTCAAGTATGCCAATCGACAAACAGGGAATAGAGATAGGCGATCGCTTCGCCAATCATAGTTCGTACTCCTTCGCTAGATTGCCACCACTGTTGCGGATCATACTCTTGAGGTTCAGCCGCAATCACACCAACTCGAACTTTTGGTTCCAATACAGCTTTAAATATAATCCAGCTTCGACGGGCATGAGGTCCCAACGAATAGAGATTAATCGATTTTACCTCTAATTCGGATGTCGATAACCATTCCCGTAGGGCGATGGCGCTAGCTTGAGTCCGATGTTTAATCACATTGGGAGCGGGAACAGCCACTAATTGTTCTGGGTTAAACCCCAAGGTGATAAATGTGGCGGCGGTGAGTTCGGCAAAATTATTGTATTCGGCTAAATAATATCCCTTGGTAACAGGTAAACCCGTGGTAATTAGGTAATTATAAGACCCGCGTTGGAAACGTGCGATCGCGTCTTTAATGGCGTAATCGGGTATCCAGCCTTCCACCACCATGACATCAGCCGCCACGGGAGAGTTAACCGCCAGGAATGGATAGATAGTGTTGAGGGTGAATAGCATGAGAGAAAGTATACAAATCAGTGTCACTATCCATCCCTGAATAGTCAGAGTCCAGTGGGTTTTGCGATGCACTAAGCGAATTTTGATTTTAGCAGTTAACCTTCTGAACGGCTGTAATTTTTTTTTACCATGTTAGATTTAACCACTTCCATTAGTTGTTAGATTAGCAAATAACTTATCCCAGTGCCGTTCTTTTAAATTCATGATTTGTGTTCTTTCGATAGAGTTGCTTATTATCAACAACAATTCCCTCAATTCACCCTCCTTTAAGTTGCGCTATCATATCGGCGGGATTCCAGTAAGCACGAGTGCTTTGGATTTTACCCGCTTCATTCACCTCAAAAACGGTGATTCCTTCAAACGTTATAGTTTTGTCACTCTTACTGAGTCCCTGCATTGTCCACTTAACGGCAGCTTCATTCCCCGCTACAAAAATATGCTCGATTGTCGATTCCAGTTGTTTAAATACTCCCTGTAGCTGGGCAAAAAATTCCTGAAATCCTTCATGAACTTTTGTGGGAGGTTGTCCTACCGGATCATAACTAACGGCATCTTCGGCAAAGTCGTCTAGCCAACCTTCGGGATTCATCGCTGCCACTTTGGTAAAATAAGTCCTGACCAGTGCTTCAATCGATTTTGTTGACATTATTTTATTCTCCATTGCTGAATACGTCTAGAGTAAAATTGGTATTATTGAAATACTGAGACTCAGGGATAATTGATAAAGTCAATTTTAATCCACAATTATAGTTTTTATGGGTGGGT
>NZ_DS989858.1:14952-83703 GCF_000155555.1 Coleofasciculus chthonoplastes PCC 7420 | reverse complement strand
ATTGGCAGTTGATTGGACAATTTCGATAGCAATGGGCTGGGCTTGATCCCGATTTCCCTGAACACCGTGATGGGCAAAGGGAACATGGCTAGGATCAGCAATATTTTCCACTAAGGTTTGCCAATCATAGTCCAAGTCACGCACCATCGAAGACCAAACAAACCCTTTACTGGCATCAACTTGGGGCGATAGGGGGCGAGGAGTAGCCGCCGCTAGTTCTGGGGAATTGGCATCGAGCCAAACCCAAAGTAAATCATTTTCCTGGCAACAGGGAAGAGTTTGTACACAGATATTATCTTGATTGTTGGTCACAATTTGGGGAGTTTCGGCTTGGGGAATATGAGTACAAATTCCTTGAGAATTAAATTGCCAACCATGGTAACTGCATACCAAGTTCCCTGTCTTTTCATCAACACGCCCTTCGCTTAAGGGTGCTAACCGATGAGGACATTGAACCCTACAGATAATTAATATTATCTTTATGAATGACTCTGAATTGAGTTGGTAACTCGTGGAGGTATTCACTCCCTAATTTTGATTGAGTTAACTCAACTATTCAGTTTCCACGAAAACGGTAACGGCGGCAACAGCAATTAGCATTTCGTCATTTTTATCATTGAGTTCAGGAATGGCTCGACCTTGAACCACCATTCCCCCGGATTTTATGGTGAGTGATTTTTGCCCAAAGGGTAACACGGCGAGAACCTCTTCCTGTCGCACTTGATCCGGATAAGGTACGGCGACTTGCACCTCTACAATCATTTGATTGGGATCGCTCAAACCCGCAACTTCCCAGACACCGGGTAAAGCGTTATGCGCGATCGCATTCCGCACAGCCCTAGATGCAGCTACAGTGGGTTCTTGTCCATGTTGGTCTACCCCCATACCCATTTCAATAATTAAGCGTTTGCGAGTCATAGTGCTTTCTTGATTACCTCAACGTTGAACCGCGATCGGATCTAACTTTAACAGTTGGCGCGTTTCATCGGCGGCTTCCTGCATCAACCTGGTTATCTCATTATTATCAACTCGTTGAGCAAGGGCGGTTCTGGTAATTAATTTACTCAGATATTTCTGTAAGATAAAAGAGGCTTGATCATACTGAGGAAGGGGAGGACGCAATATTGAATTTTTGACTGCCTCTTTCAAGGACGGTAAATAGGGATATTTAGCGGTAATTTCTGGGTCATCAAATAACGCTTCTCGACTGGGTAAATATCCTTTCTCTAAAATCAACTTTTTCTGAGCCGCTTGACTGGTAAAATATTGAATCGCTTTCCAGGCTTTATCTTGATGTTTTGAATTCTTCGCTATGCCTAAACCCCAACTCCCATTACAGGCACTTGGGCGTAAACTATTATTAGTTGAATTGCTTGAAAGATTCAAGACTTGTACGCCGATATTAGCGGGATCAGTAAATTGGTTCCATACATAGGGCCACTGGCGCAGGAATATCGTATTCTGATCTTGGTTAAATGTTTCCAATGATTCCTGTTCGCTGTATAAGATAACTTCTGGCGACGAAATATTATCTCGAATGGTATTGAGTAAAAACTGGACAGCTTGTTCAGCCGCAGGTTGATCCAATCCCACCTCTAAACTTTCCGGCTTAATCCAGAATCCGCTATAGCTTTCTAATACCTCGACAAAGGTAGCCACCAATCCTTCATACCGCCATCCCTGCCATAAATAAACGCCTTGAGAGTTCCCTTGATTTTTCCAGTTTTTAGCAAGGGCTGTCAATTGTTGTAAGGTGGCAGGTGGCTGAGTATTCCCCAGTAAATTTTTGCGGTAGTAGAGGAGACCAATATCTGAACGCAAAGGCATCCGATAGAGCTTACCCTTATATTCTCCTGCATCAATCGCACTTGGTAAAAATCCTTCGTTTATGAGGGTATCTTTAGCCGTCCATTCATATAGATTAACCAGACACCCCTTGGCAGCAAACTCCGGCATCCAGATAATATCTGTATAGACTAAATCATAAAGTGAATTTCCCGCTTGACACTCGCGAACAAAATCCTCCTTCAGCCGATAGGTTATGTCACCTGCTAGGTTAGTTCTCGTTCTCAAATTAATCCGAATTTTGGGATATTGTTGGTGAAAATCCGTGATTAACGACTGCCAAGCCGAGGCTTCATCCGCCGGAACAAATAAGGTTAAATTCGTGGGGGGCCAGGAGACATAGATGAGGACTAAGAGTAAAACTTGGATAACGGCAACGAATACCCAGATGGAACGGGAATTAAGTCGTCGGATAAATTGCCCCAGTCTTTTCACAATCTGCTTAGTTTTCATAAAACCCACCTACGACTAGAATGTCCGTGTGAACAGAACGGTTTGTGATCATGAATTAAGCAATAAGCTGTTAGGGATTTAAATTGAAAATGGGTAGCGAATCAGATGCTCAATGCAGTGAGCAAGATGCTCAATGCAGTGAGCAAGATGCTCACTCTACAACAATGATTTCATCATGATTAACATTAAGGTTTAAATGCCAAACAGCTTAGATAACTCAAATAAATCCATTAATTTAAAACTAAAATCTATGCCATCAAACGACGTGAATCGTCAAAACTCACAACGGTTTATAAGACAAGGGATCATTTAGTCCGAGTTCAGCAAAAGCAGCAAGCCGTAAGCGACAAGAATCACAGACACCACAAGCCACCTCATCCCCAGCATAGCAAGACCAAGTTTCGTGCCAAGGCACTCCCAGTTTATTGCCTAACTCGATAATTTCTGTTTTTTTTAGCTGAATTAGCGGGGTGATAATTTGAATCGGTTCTCCCTCGCGCCCCTGTTTTGTGCCTAGGCGAAAGACTTCCTGCATGGCTTGGATATAATCAGGACGGCAATCGGGGTAACCGGAATAATCTAACGCATTAACACCCAGATAGAGGGCAGTAGCCCCGATCGCTTCTGCGTAGGATAGCCCAAAACTGAGAAAAATGGTATTACGTGCGGGGACGTAAGTAATGGGAATACTCTGGGACATCTGCTGGAGCGATCGCGTCTGGGGCAAATCAAGGGTATCATCCGTTAAGGCTGAACCTCCCCACTGGCTTAAGTCAAAGCGTACCACCTGATGGTATTTGACACCTGCACCTTTAGCAATTGCGATCGCGGATTCGAGTTCCCGTTGATGTCGCTGTTGATAATCAAAGGATATCGCATAACACTCATAGCCCTCTGCCTTAGCTTGATAGAGAACTGTAGACGAATCCAATCCACCGGACAATAAAACTACAGCTTTCGACATCTTTACCCCCGTCATCTGTTATTTGTCATTTGTCATTTGTGATAATTGAACGGTTAGGTGGGGGCGGGTTTAGTTATATCAGGGTGCAAAGCAAACGTTAGCGGTAAAACCCGCCCCTCCAGCTCCCCCAGCTTCCTCATCTCCCCCAGCTCCCCCAGCTTCCTCATCTCCCCCAGCTCCCCCAGCTCCCCCAGCTCCCCCTCTTCCCCTCTGCCCAAAATGGACAACCCAAAAACTGACACATTTACCTACACCTAAAGTAACCGTAAACCCACAATGAAAACAGAATAGCCGTCCGAAAGACTTCCGTTATCTGGCAAATTGGGGCAATCTTTGGAATTCTTCACATTTAAAGGTGCTGTGGTACTATCTGGATGGTTTAAGGCGGCTCAACATAAGTAAAGTGACTTAGTTCCCGTGGTGGAGGAGCATATAAGAGTGCAAGATAGCATGTATCAAAGACATCTGGATACTCATGTCCAACGTAGCCTGCCGCAGCCAATCCGAATTGGCGTGATTGGCGTTGGTAACATGGGACAGCATCATGCCCGCGTTTTGAGTCTTTTGAAAGACGTGGAAATGGTAGGCGTATCAGACATTAACGTAGAACGGGGTTTGGACACGGCAAGTAAATACCGTGTCCGCTTCTTTGAGGATTATCGCGATTTACTCCCTTATGTGGATGCGGTTTGTATTGCCGTACCCACCCGACTACATTATGAAGTGGGAATGACCTGTTTGCGATCAGGGGTTCATGCCTTAATCGAAAAACCCATTGCTGCCAGTATCGCTGAGGCAGAATCCCTAGTCAACGCTGCTGCTGAGTATCAATGTATTCTGCAAGTGGGTCACATTGAACGGTTTAATCCCGCCTTTCAAGAACTCAGCAAAGTCCTGAAGACGGAGAAATTGCTGGCACTAGAGGCGCATCGCATGAGTCCCTATTCCCACAGAGCCAATGATGTATCTGTGGTTCTGGATTTAATGATCCACGATATTGACCTGCTGATGGAATTAGCGGATGCGCCCGTGATCCAATTGACGGCTAGTGGTAGCCATGCCTCGGAGTCGGGGTATTTAGATTATGTCACGGCTAATTTAGTCTTTGCCAATGGCATTGTGGCAACGCTTACTTCAAGTAAAGTGACCCATCGTAAAATCCGTCGCATTGCTGCCCATTGTAAAAATTCCCTCACAGAAGCCGATTTTCTCAATAACGAAATTCTGATTCATCGGCAGACAACGGCAAATTGCCAGACGGATTATGGTCAGGTTCTCTATCGCCAGGATGGGTTAATTGAAAAGGTTTACACCAGTAATATCGAACCGCTTTACGCCGAGTTAGAACATTTTGTCAACTGCGTGCGGGGTGGCAATCAACCCTCTGTCGGCGGTGAACAGGCGCTGAAAGCCCTGCGTTTAGCCAGTTTGGTTGAACAGATGGCTTTGGATGGTCAAGTTTGGCATCATTTAGACCGAGAGACTCATGAATTCAAGTCTCCAATGATTGCGGTGTCTTAAGTGGAATGGTACTGAATTAAGGCTGGTGGGTTTCGACTTCGCTCAACCCGCTCGACTGCGCTCAACCCACCCTACTGGTGTGACCCACCTAAAATAGGATTTTGTTTGTAGTGAGAACTTTAGTTCTCTAACGCCTATCTGGAGAGGGCTGAGATTCCCTCACTACGAACCCAATCTATTGCACCAAATTAGCTGGGTCAAGCCACTACGGTATAATACGGGTTTCGGCGATTTCAAATGGCTTATTTTAGTGTCATTTGTCTGTGGTTTTGACTATTGACAAATGACGCTCAAGCGATCGCGCAATTACTTCACTCACCTGCTGATTACCCTGGGGACTTAAATGGATGTGATCCCGATACCAGGTTTCCGGGGTTGGCGCGTTGTTGAACAGGGGTAAACCGTCGATATAGGGAATTTGCTGGTCTTCGGTAAACCCTTTCAGGCGATTTCGGGCTTTGATTTCATAATCACGGGGTCCGGGTTCGCCAATTTCTCGTAATAGGGGGGTCATGACTAGCAGAAACTCCGCCCCTGCCTCCTGAGAGAGCCTGTAAGCGTGACCAATGGCATCTAAGTTAAACCCCACGCGATCGCCTTTTTCCGCCCGGACAGCCGCCATTTCGGGGGGAGATTCGTAGGGCAAAAAACGGTTCATTGCCTCAATCAGGGCTAACGGGGGTCGATGACTGGGGTAATTGCGATCGCGTCCCACGGGGATCGGGGTGGGGGCTGTGGCAAAGAGATCATCGGTATTAATCACCAAGACGACAGCTTGGGCGTTGAACGTGCCAAACTTTTGCAGATATGCCAATTCATTCCGAGGTCCCCAGGAGTTGGCGGAGGCGTTGAGAACTTCGATTTGCTCAAACGCATTCTGGGACTTGAACGGTGTCAATTGAGTGGCAAGCTGCGCTGAAAGGGTTTCGTCTTGGTCGGTCCACCAGCCGCCATTCACGATAGAATCACCTAGTAGTAAAACCCGCAGCGTAGAGGGCGATCGCTCGGCTGTAATCGCATCACTCCGCATGGAATAGGCGTTAATGGCAATCCGATTACCCATGCGAGTCGTTTTTTGGTTGGGGGCTAATAAATAGCCAATTTGCTCATCGGCTATATAAATTGGCGGTTTCCCCAAGCCAAAGAATAAACGCAAGCCAATTTCTACGATCACCACCAATCCCAGCAAGACTCCGAGAATGATTAATAACGCTTTCACCCAATCCTCTCCTTTGATGGACAATGACCACTATTCACCCTAATTTAGCCTGAGTAGGGTGTAGGGGCACGATATTATCCATCCGTGTCAACTACAGGCGAGAAAACCAATGCTGGCAAGGTTTTAAACCGTGTCTATCTACTCATCAACATTTCCCCCTCATCCCCTAACCCCTTCTCCCACTGTGGGGAGAAGGAGGATCGGATGCTCTTGCCCCCCTCTCCCGTGCAAAAAAAGCGAAGCATCCTTTAGTCTCCCCCTTTTTAAGGGGGACGGAAGGGGGATCGAAAAAGGGGGGAACGAGGGGGCTGACAGGTGTAGGTTTTTTATTTTATGGTTGGGACAAGACAAGGAGGACAAGGAAGGAAAGAAGACAAGGGGGAAAAACCGTACAGAATTAGGTTCGGTCAAACTAACTTCTAAAAGCCGAAACGCCCTATTTTTCGTTCAACGGTACTGTTGCCTGTTGCCTGTTCCCTCGCCTCACCCCAACACTTATTCAGCAACCCCTAAATGAAATTGTGTGATCAAAACCGTCAAGGCAGGATATATTCAAGTTGGGAAATCCCTTCAATCAGAATAGGAGTGTGTAACAGGATATGTCAGACCTAAATCGTGGCATCATGAAGTTTAAGGGAGCAGATAGTCCTCTGGCGATCGTGATTTCGACGGTGTTAGTTCTGGGGGGTATTGCGTTCCTACTGTGGTGGGCATTACAGACGGCTTACAATGTGGGTTAATTGTTTAATCATTTGGCAGCAGGAGTAGGACAGGGATCACCTCAAGTCCTACTCTTGAGCGTCCCTCGTCATTCGTCCTACTCGCGCAAGCGAGAAGCAAGTGAGAAGCAAGTGAGAAGCAAGCTATGTCCTTTGTAAGGGTTTGCGGCTTGTTTACACAACTTAGTACAGTGCTGTTTTATTTTGTCCGACGACTTAAAACTTTCTGCCTTCTACCTCGTGCCATTCCTCCTTCCCGATTTCTCCTAAGGGTTTGGTAAGATAGCCTTCGCCAAAATTTCGCCATTTTAGCATGATCGCCTTACCAATCCCGATTTATCTACTTTCGACGTCAGACATCGGTCCTCTTTTGGGCAATGTTTGGCTTGATATTGCCGTATTGATTGTGATGTTCGTGCTGTCGGGTATGTTTTCGGGTTCAGAGACAGCAATCACGGCATTAGATAATCTTAAACTGAGAGCGTTGATTAAAGACCAAGGTGATCCCAGTGGTATCTTTCGCCTGGTTTTGGAGAAGCGATCGCGCTTTATTACGACGCTGCTGGTGGGAAATAATTTAGTCAATAATTTTTCAGCAATTCTCACCAGTAATCTGTTTGCCTTGTGGCTGGGAAATGCTGGCTTAGGAATCGCTACAGCTATTGTCACGTTTATTGTCTTAATTTTTGGCGAAATTACCCCCAAATCTTTGGCAATTAATAATGTCTTGCCTGTGTTTCAGGCTGTGGTTCGCCCGATCTATTGGCTCTCGCGATTTTTATCCTTTTTTGGCATTATTTCTTTTTTGGAAACCATTGCCCAGGCAGCGATTCGCTTTTTTCAGGGGGGGATTGTCCAAGAGGGCGAATCGGTACGGGATCTGAAGTTAATGATTGAGGTGTTAGGGGGGAAAGGCATTCTTGATTTGGATAAGCATCAATTGTTGAGTAAAGCATTGATGTTAGATAATTTAAGCGCTCGTGATGTGGTGAAACCTCGAATTGAAATGCGGACAATTTCCCACGAGGAAACCTTGCAAAATTTAGTTAATTTTTGTTTAGAAACTGGATATTCTCGGATTCCGGTTCAGGAAGAATCCAAAGATGAAATTGTCGGCATCGTTCACCTGAAGAAAGCGCTTCAGTATTTAAGAGTCGCCCAACCAGAAGAAGGGGATATTTCAGTAACGGCGGCGATGGACCCACCGATTTATGTGCCAGAAACCAATCGAGTAGCGAATTTACTCAAGGATATGTTACGACAGCGTTTTCATATTGCCATCATCGTGGATGAATACGGCGGTACGGTGGGATTGGTGACATTAGAAGACATTTTAGAGGAACTGGTGGGTGAAATTTACGATGAGAGCGATCGCCTGGTTCCAAATCGTTCTAGAACCTAAGTTGTCAGTTGTCATTTGTCCTTGGTCATTCGTAAAGGGTTGAGGGCGATTTCGCTGACTTTTCACGGCATATAATGATTTTGACTGAACGTTTTTTCTAGTCAGATATGGTGTGTAAAGGTGTAGGGGCGGGTTTCACAACTAGCTCTTTGGTTGCATCCAGATGTGACTAAACCCGCCCCGATATTCAGGTTTTGTGATGTCCCGTGAAAAGTTAGGACTATTGATGCATCGATTCAAGAGGTTATCGTGCAATGGATAAGTTAACTCAATATCGTGATTGGATTCAACGAGTTTTAGAAAAATATAGTCAAGTTAAACCTGCCAATGGAGAAATTGAGGTCTATAAATTCTTTGATCATCAAGATGACCACTATCAGGTTTTTCATGCAGGCTGGAATCAATATCGTCGAGTGTTTGGTCCACTGATCCATATTGATATTATTGATGGTAAGATTTGGATTCAATATGATGGAACAGAGGTGGGTGTGGCGAATGAATTAGTGGACTTCGGTGTACCTAAGCACGATATTGTACTCGCTTATCATGCTCCCATAATGCGCCAGTATGATGGGTTTGCGGTTGGGTAATTTTTGGGCAAAAATAGGTTGAGGTTGCTTACTATCTTAAACGCGATCGCATCCCTAAAGATGTAGGGGCGGGTTTAGGGATTAAATGAGTAGACAAACCTCAAACTGAACAACAAAACCCGCCCTGTTATAGCAATCGCCATAGCGGTTAGGACGCATCATTTGGTAGGCACGCCGAAAAGTTAATGGCGCAAATCGTCATTTGTCATTTGTCCTTTTTAAGGGGAAAGAGGTCTATTTAGGGTCTGCTGAATAAGTCGAAGAAACACAACTGATGGATTAAGTAGTTATATAATACGACAGCGAACTTAAGTTATTGTTGTTAACGATTCGCTTAATTATAAGGTTTAATAATGAATTGACGCCGAAAAAGACTTGATTGTGGAATATATATAAAAAAGACAAAAAACCTGCCTGAGCAGGGCAGACAGATTCATGACGAGGAAAGTAATGGCAATAGCTGTTTCGGACGTATGAGGTAGTTTAGCCATGACGCGACTTAGGCTATATCTACGTTTTGATATGCCAAATTTTCCTTCAATATTATTGCGAATTCTCTCGTCTTCTTGAGCTTGTTTCTTTAATTCTTGACTGACATTGGCTTTCGGTCTTCCTAAGGGAGGGCCACTGATTCTAATTCCTTTTTCTTTACAGAAGGATCGATTGGCTCGACTGCGATAGATTTTATCTACATGAACGGATTCTGGATAGAATCCTGTGTAGTTATAATAAGCTTCTATTTGAGCTTTTAAATCGACAGATTCATTAAAGTTATCCCAACTGATACGGTCTAAAAATACGTATCCATCTCTTACACTTGCCGATATTTTAGCTCCAAATTCTACGGCAACTCCCGCTTTGCCTCTAACTATTGGACGGATATGGGCTTGACTCACATTTACTATTCTATGCTCAATTCTATGAACTTTATTATTGTACATCCATTCTTGCTGACGATAGATTTCGCTAACTACCAACAGGCTCTTATATTCAGTACGACTCAATGCCCCAAGACTAGACCCTGCCTTAACTAGCGCGTCTATACTCCCCAAGTTTCTCTTTATGTATTGCAGTTGTTTTTTTATTGCTTTTCTTATTTCTTTTCTTGTTTGTCTCTTTTTCTTTGCTACTTTTAAGTAATTCTTTCTGGCTCTATTTCTATAAGTTTTTGGTTTTTTATTTAGTTGATCCTTCAGGGGTTCATATAGACTGTCTATTATTTTTTCGGTTTTGACCCTAGCTTTATTTAATATCCCCAAATCATTGGGATAACTTATATCTCCTGGCACACAGCTTGCATCAACTATTAGTTGTCCTTTATTGGCTGACTCTCTTCTTTCTTGACTTTGGATTTCGGCACTTTTTTTTTAGCTTCTTCATCCGTCTCTGATTGACTTTTCTTCACCATTTTCTCATTTATTCGGTTGACTAGATTCACATTTATCCTTTCCCGGAATCTGGCCAATAGTGATGAGTCATAAGGAGCTTCGCTGCTGTAATGCCTTTGACCTATAAAGTATTGTAAGTAAGGGTTTTCTTTGATTTGTTCGACTGTCTCTCTATCACTTATTCCTAGTTTTTCTTTGATTATTAATGAACCCAGTGCTACCCTAAATGGTAGCGCTGGCGCTCCCATTTCCGCAGAAAAATTTTGGGCATATTCTTCTTCAAATTCCTCCCAAGGTACTAAAGAAGCCATGATTACCCAGCGGTTATCCTGTGATAACTTTCCTTCAAATGGTAGTTCAAAATCTTCGGCTTCCCTGGGGGCGTTCTCAACTTTTCGGTACATCTACCTGATCATGATGCAAGGATTTTGAGCAATTTTACCAGATTCATGAGCACCAAGTCAACTGTAAATACGGATCAAAGCATTGATGGTTAAGGGTTTCGGTCTTGTGCAGCAAGCCCTATTTACAGAACTGGTGGATAGAGCGTTTTCAAATCTTAGTGACTCGTCGCCGGAAATTCCATCGGACGCCAATTGCCGGAAAAGATGAAACTTGCCCAATAATAAGGATGCTGATACTTAGAATCCTTCAACATCTGCCGTTTGATTTGCTGTAGCGCTATTGAACGTCCTTCGGGAGCATGTCAGGTTTGCACGCGAGGAGCTGAAGGGGAGGAATGAAAACAACAGAAAAAGTTAGCCGAGAGTATCCGTTAACTTGAATGGCGAACCTTGTCGGGACTTCATTGTAGGTAGTGTTAAGCTGATGGGTTGGTGATCGCGCCACTAGGCGTCAAGAAGCGAAAAGCCATGTCAGGAGTTGATTATAGCGTCAAGTTAATGGGTTGGTGATCGCGCCACCAGGCGTCAAGAAGCGAAAAGCCATGTCAGGAGTTGATTGTAGCGTCAATCCTCATAGATCTGACTTTCCGATGACACCTGAAAAAGAGCAAGCTTTAAAAGATTATATCAAAGGGATTGCCCAAATCCTTTATGAAGAAACATCACCTGAGCAGTGTAAGGACGCGAGAAAGTATTGAAGCAACTGTACATCATCAGGTAAACGAATATGTCAGTCCACAAATCGGATTTTTTTTATCCAACAAGCAACTGGAATCCGTGCCGGAAGAATCCGGACATTGAAAAGTTGGATAGGAGAACTCCAGATGACAGACAAACAAGCTAAAAGATTAGGAGTTAAACCTTACACACAAATCAGTCCCTATCTGGAAAAATGTTGTTTGATAGTCAGCGCTAATGTCTCTTATCAAAATACCACAAAGGATGTCAAATACTTGACAGGAATTGACATCTCATCCAAGACGCAGCAGCGAATAGTACATCGACAAGAATTCAAGTTGCCCATTCAAGATAAACCGATTCAAGAATTGAGCGTGGATGGGGAAAAAATTCGTTTAAGAACACCACCATCTGAACCTTGTATCTGGCGAGATTACAAAGGTATAAGGATTCATGAACAAGTAACAGAAGCTTTCTTTCAAGATTCTCTTGCGTTTAGTGAACTGGGTGAATGAACAACCATTAGCATCGCCAGTTACTTGCATTGGGGATGGACACGATGGGATTTGGAAGATTATCCATCAAATTGGTGACTCAAAGACTCGAAGAGAGATTTTAGATTGGTTTCATTTGAAAGAAAATCTGTATAAAGTTGGTGGCTCTAAAAAACGATTAAAGAAAGCCGAATCTCTTTTGTGGAAAGGAAAAGTTAAGGAAACGATTGAATTATTTGTTGGGTTGAGCGCCAAGCAAGCTGGAAATTTTTGTGACTATATAAAAAAGCATCGTTATCGCATTATTAATTACTCCTATTATTCGTCAGAACAAATTTGCTCGGTGGCATCGGGGGCAGTCGAGTCAGCCGTCAAACAAATTGATCGGCGCACAAAAATTAGTGGAGCGCAGTGGAATCAGGAGAATGTGCCTCAAATTTTAGCTCATCGCTGCGCTTATCTGAATAATATGATTTAAAGCTGTTTCACGTTTTTTTGCTGCCAAAAACAGAAACATTCTAGTCATAAATATTTGATGACTTCCCGGGTAATGGTTAATTTTAAAGCCGTCAATCTTTGTGTGCTTATAAAAACTAGAAGGGTAACAATAAGCCTTTCCTTCGTGCTTGGCTGGGGTGTCAGATTGAATCAAAAACGCCAAAAAAAACAAAAGATCAAGAATCAGTTAACAGACACTCTTGACTAACTTTTTCTGTTGTTTTCATTCCTCCCCTTCAGCTCCTCGCGTGCAAACCTGACATGCTCCCATTTAAACAAGACTTACACAGGTACATTATATAGCAACCGCCATAGCGGTTAGGACACATCATTTATGTAGAGACGCGCCATGGCGCGTCTGGAACAATGGTGCCGAAAGTCCTAATCGATGTGTCTACTGCTATACAGCGCTTTGCGCTGTAATAAAGTACAGTAAGTAGATCAAAGTCCCCCTTTTTAAGGGGGATTTAGGGGGATCGACAATGTACCGCATAGCAGAGCAAACTGCTGTATATGGTGGCAATGGTGCGTTACGCTACCCTAAAATGGTGCGTTACGCTACGCTAACGCACCCTACTGGCGTGACTATTGGTTAAGGTGCGTTACGCTACGCTAACGCACCCTACGGTTAAACGGCGGTTTCTTCTGACAACTGCACTTCTGGTTTCGGTAAATCTTGTGCGGGAATCGTTTCTACCCGTTGGGTCAAAAATGCCGCAATCACCATAAATACACCGCCAATCACTACTGCGAAAAGGCGATTATTATCCAGAAAGTTATCCATCACCCAACCAAACCCCAGGGATACGGCAATCTGAGGGAGGACAATAAAGAAGTTAAAAATGCCCATGAAAATGCCCGTGCGCTTGGGAGGTAAACCACCAATTAACATCGAATAGGGCAGAGTCAAAATACTTGCCCAAGCAATACCAACGCCTACCATCGATAGGAATAGCCAATATTGATTGTCAATCACCATGAGTGACATAAACCCTGCCCCCCCGCAGAGGAGACAAAAACTATGGGTGATTTGGCGATTGGTAATTTGTGCCATTCTCGGTAATAACCACGAGAGGCTATATGAGAGCGGGTTAAGCTGTCACGCATTTAACTTGGGTATTAGCAGCGAGCAAGATTTAATCATCTGTCAGTAATCGTTCCAACAAACTTGGTGCAACCCAAAAGCCCACTTCTCGCAACTGTTCAAAAGTTATCTCTAAATTTAGTAAGCCAGACCTAGCAGCATCTTTCAAAATACCCAAAAGTCCAATAATTCTTAATCCGCGTTTCAACGCAATTCGTCTTGCTGCTTTATCATCCAAAATAACCAGATTAGCTTTAAGTTCTTCTGCTAGTAAAATTGCCTCTCGTTCACCCGGATCAAGTTTTTCCAGTTCAATACCTTGAGAAGTTTTGAGTAGCTGTATCTGAAGCCAGTTGGGAGGATGAGTTATCCAACGTTTCACTACAGGAGGTGACTCAGACGCACTCAGTTCATCCGCAACAGTCTGAGGAATCGTGACAACATTGTACAGGACTGGTAATATTTCAATTTGGTTAATTAGCAACAAATAACAAATTGGAGAAGTGTCAGAGACAACAATCATTTAGATCTGAACTCCTTAAGAGTTTGAAGATCCTGTTCTAATTCAGATTCGTCATAGTTCAGATAAACTCCCATCCGCTTCAAAAAGGCGTGAGTTTCAAGACGAGATGGTAACTGGAGTATTTGACGCACTTCAGCCGTGTTTATTTTGCCACAGTGGTAAGCATCAGCAATAATAAATTCTAGCAGCCGACGGGAGAGACTCCCCTTTGTTTGGTCGAGTCGTTGGGCAATTTCATCAGGAATTTCAATGGTGATTTGCATATTCTATTTAGCTAATCGGTGTAAGTAGGTAGGGATAATTAAAGTTAACGGTAGGGATCGTCATTCGTCATTCGTCATTCGTCTTACTCGCCTTGCGAGATGCTGAGGAAGGGTACATTGTCCCTGATTCGGTGATGCGATGCTTTTGATTTATGTCTAGGTACTGAGCCAAATTGACTGACTCAAACCGATAGCCAGAAAACCGAAGACTTGACCCCTTTCTCAGTTAAATAATACCACCTTATCTATTGGTTAAGGTGCGTTACGCTACGCTAACGCACCCTACGGTATATCTGTTCTAGGGGCTTGGTTTCCAAGCCCCTACGGTTAAACGGCTGTTTCTTCTGACAACTGCACTTCTGGTTTCGGTAAATCTTGTGCGGGAATCGTTTCTACCCGTTGGGTCAAAAATGCCGCAATCACCATAAACACACCGCCAATCACTACGGCTAAGAGGCGATTATTATCCAGAAAGTTATCCATCACCCAACCAAACCCCAGGGATACGGCAATCTGAGGTAGGACAATAAAGAAGTTAAAAATGCCCATGAAAATACCTGTGCGCTTGGGAGGTAAACCGCCAATTAACATCGAATAGGGCAGAGTCAAAATACTTGCCCAAGCAATACCAACGCCTACCATCGCCAGGAATAGCCAATATTGATTGTCAATCACCATTAATGACATAAACCCGGCACCCCCGCAGAGGAGACAAAAACTATGGGTGATTTGGCGATTAGTAATTTGTGCCATTCTCGGTAATAACAACGAGACGCCAAAACACACCGCATTATAGAAAGCAATGCAAATTCCTGCCCATTCAATCCCGTCGTTATAAAGTAATGATTGCTGGTTTGTCGCCCCAAAAATATTCCAGGCGACGGCGGGGGGAAAGTATAGGAAGAAACAGAACATTCCTAACCAAGTAAAGCACTGCACCCACGCTAATTGTTTCATCACCGGGGGTATCTCTTGCAGCGCGATCCAGGCTTCGCGGATACTATTAATTACACCGCCTTTTTTCTCTTGCTGTTTCTCAAAGGCTTCTAGATTTTTGGGTGGATATTCTTCTGTGGATAAAACTGTCCACAGTACCGTACCCAAGAAAAAGGCAGCACCAATATAAAAGGAGAGTTCCACGGTTAAGGGAATTGCCCCTTTATTGCTACTGAGGGAAGGAATATGAAAGATGTTATTTAAAATCCAGGGTAATGCTGACGCACTCACTGCGCCTAAGCCAATAAACAGACTCTGCATGGCAAATCCCATCGTCCGTTGGTTTCTCGGCACTAAATCCCCGACAAACGCCCGAAACGGTTCCATGCTAATGTTGACGGAGGTATCTAGAATCCAGAGTAATCCCGCTGCCATCCACAATGCCGATGAATGAGGCATGGCAATCAGCGCCAGGGTACTCAAAATCGCCCCAACTAAAAAATATGGTCGTCGCCTACCCAGAGATCCCCAGGTATTATCGCTCATATTGCCAATAATCGGCTGCACGATTAACCCTGTCAGGGGGGCGGCTAACCAGAGAATCGGGATTTGATGGGCATTGGCACCCAGATACTCGAAAATGGCGCTCATATTTGCCATTTGGAGTCCCCAGCCAAATTGAATGCCGAAGAATCCAACGCTCATATTCCAGAGCTGCCAAAAATTTAATGGTTGTTTTTTCATGACAAATCAGTTGTCTGACGACAATCGGCGATCGCTCATCATCATCTGTTCGGGTTCATCACCCTGTATAGCCCGATCGCCGTTGATCATTATCGGCTTTCTACAGGAACCTCGAACGATGAGGGTAATTTTCTAGCCAGCCGATACTTATCCGTTTCTCGCAGGCGCTGACTCAAAAATCGACAAATCTCTAATACAATATGAGGACGTTGGGTAATCAAACTAATAAAACGGTTTTTCTCTAACTTGAGCAAGGTACAATCCTTCACCGCGATCGCACCATCCCAGTGCGGCGCATTATCAAATAACGTCACCTCCCCAAAATGCTGCCCTGCTGATAAGTATTTCAGATCACATTGCACCTCGTCCATATCCTTGACCAAACGGACACTTCCTTCCCCAATAATATAGAAGTGGTTGCCCCAACTCCCTTCAGTATAAATGGTTTCACCCGCCAGAACATGCTCTTGTTCTAGGGTTTGGTCGATCAGAAGCAGTTCATCGAGGGATAAATTTTTGAACAGAGCAACATTTTTGAGTAAAAGTAGACGACTCATAAAGAAATCCTTGAGTGACGGCTGCTGATCAAGGGGCTGGAAAATTTGCTGGACAACGGCTTTAACTAAAGGGTCTGGATCTTTCATTAAAGCAGAAGGCACCCCGGCTAAGGCAATCAACGCACCAATCTTAATCCAGCGATCGCGCGATTCTAGGGCTTCGAGGAGTAGCTGATATCCCTTGGTTCGCATCCACTGAGAATTAACCCGAATCCGAGTTCCAGGTTGATCATCACTAATCAATTGTTCCAAAACAGGCATCAGGGGAAGCACAAAGCGGCGATGACTCAGCGACGCCAAGGTTTCAATCGCATTCGCTAAATCCCTAGAATCTGTGGAATAGAGCAGCCGTTGCACCACATTAACAGTACGGGAATGACCCAGACAGGAGAGAATATACAAAACACGCTGAATCAGCCGTTGATGATAATCCGCGATCGCAATTGCCAGAGGTTGCCAACTGGGATTATTCGGGGGAATCTGTTGTTGCCATTGACGGCTGTGTGTTACCTGCTGAAAATCTGGACTCAGATACTCGAACAGAATATCACTCGCCTGTTTCGTCCGCACTTGACCAATTGCAGCGATCGCCGCATTGACAATATCTGGATTAGACGAGGATAAACTATCTTGGGCTAACGTCAATCCCGGTTCACCATACATCGCCAGCGCCACCGCCGCACAACGGCGCACTTGGGGATGAGGATCGCCTAAACCAATTGCCACATAGCGCAACATCCCTTTACAGCGCGTAATCCCCAACAAATTAAACGCCGCCGCCCGTACCAACGGATCAGGGTGTTCTAATTCCGAGACAGCCAATTCCGCCAGTTCCCAATCCCCCGGATGCGCCAAGGTTGCCAAGGTTTCTAGTCCCCCCCGTTTCACCTCAGAGGTAGCATGGGTGAGAATCTGTTTCAGGAGGGGAATTAAGTCTGGATTCCCACTACAAGACACCACCCGCACAATTGCCTGTCCTGTGGTACTCTCTAAATCCGATTGCCATAACTGTTCGCAGGTGGTTTGAATTTGGGGATTATTAATCACTCCCATTTGAGTTGCTGCGACTGAAGCTAAGAGGCTAACTTCCTGACTGATATCCCCCAAGCGAGAGCGGAGTTGCTCCTGTTCCAAGGGCTGCTGATTGGCAATTAACACCTCTAACGCCGTGGCTCGCACCTGGGGATTTGGGGCGTCTAACAGCCGTTCAAACTGATGGATGGTATCTAAATCTGATTTATGGCTAAACAGCTTGACAATCCCGCGCCGGATACCCGGATCGGTTTCCGGTAACAGGGGCTGCACATCGGCGAAAAATTGACTCGGTTGTCCCAAACCTGCGGCTAATTCTAAGCCTTTAATTTGCGTGTACCGTTCATCACTGGTGAGCAAATCATGGATCATCGGACTAGATTGGAGTGGTAATTGCATCAATCCCTCACCAATTTCATCCAGATTCACCGCATCGGAGCGTAACATAACTTCTAAGCATTGGACATAGCTATTGCCCATAAACAAGCGTACCATCAGCAATAGCACCGTTAAACTAATGCCAATCCAGATAATTTGCTCTAGGGTGAGAAAGGATTGAACAACCCACAACAGCCCCCCAGCCAAGGTCAACCCGATCGCATAAAATAAACCATCACTGAGCGATCGCACTCGCCCCATAAATTCTGGAGGTACGGCATTATAGTTTAATTGATGGACGGGTAAGTTAATCCCTTTATACAATCCATCACTATTCACATTCGCCGCGATCGCCGCTTTTAAATTAAAGTTAAACGCCAATCCCAGTAAACTGGCTAAGGTTGTCACCGGATAAACCAGATTCATCCGCCCCACGCCTAATCGTTGCAACAGAGGGCGAGTGAAACAGTAGAGAATCACCATCTGTAGGATACTATTCGCCACTCTCAGCAATCCCAGAAAACTGGTTAATTCTCTGTCATTGGTGAAGGTTTGGGCATAAATGCTTAAATATTCAAACTCTGACGTAATATAGATAATCACTAACAGAAAGCTGCTACTCGCCAAAAATAGGATAATTGGGTAGCGCTTGACTAAATCAGGAAACGTCCTTAACGCTTCCACCAGGTTTACCGGGGTTTGACTCCGATTTGTCTCGATGCGCCGTTGAGAGCGTTCCAGATAAATCAGTTGCGCGATCGCCACCGCACAGACAAACGGCAAACTCAGCAGCATATCTTCCGTGGTGAAAAACTGGGACAGCAAACTGGTCAAACCGCCGCCCAACAGGATACCCACCGCCTGAGCCATCCCCATAAATGGCGCATAACGCTTGTACTCCAACGCTGTGAAATAATCCATTAACAGGTTGGGCAATAAGATATTGTTATACAAATCCCATTGGAAGAAAATAGCGATAAAGATAAGATAATAGACCCATAATGTATCCAAAGTGATCAACAGTCGCATTCCCAGCGCCATAGCGATGGCAAAAACCAACATATAGCGGAAAAGCTGGGGACGACTAAAACGGTCAATCACTTGGGAAAACACCGCATAAGCGGGCATCGAGACTAACCCAATCAGCACATAAAACAGGGGCAGATTCTCTGAACCCGCATGACTCAGAAACAGGGAATTGGCGATCGTCATCGCCAAAATGTTATAGGTGAGAATCGTCACCCCCAGAAATAATAAATGAGCCAGCCGTTGTACTTTCCAAATCGAAAGACCACAACGTTGCTCAATAAATTGACTTAGCATGGGTGTTCGGGTTAAGAATATTGCATTATCCAGTTAAGTCTCGTCAGGATTTGATCTAGTTTTACATAACGTAACATAATTAGGGAAACAAACGCTGCTTACCCAATTCAATTGTTGAAGCGGATAACCAGAGGCAGAATCAGCTCAAGAATCACCCGGTTAAAACGCGGGTGAGTGTCAAAAGCATTAGGGAATCGCCGAAACCTTTGATATACCGTAGGGTGGGTTTCGACTTCGCTCAACCCACGACTTCGCAAGAGCCCACCAGCATACCAGTCAGTGGCATTCGACTTAAGTTTCTAGCGAAGACAGCGTAACTACAAACATAAGGTTCTGTGAATAGTATCAAAGCTATGTTCAGTCAATTAGGGCTATTTAAAATTTGTTTCATCGGGATTTCTTCACTTCTGTTGATTACACCAACAGCAACGGCTCAACGCAATTCTGCACCAATACCGTCCTTAGTTCCTCTAGAAACAGAATTCTTAGAACCCGATACTATCCTACCCCCCAACATAGTTACAGCAAATACAATATCCCAGCAAAACATTACAATTCCTAGCCTTTGGTGGGCAGAAGAGCAGTTTGATGAATTTGGCGGTAAACTGCTCGTGAACTGGCTCGCTTACCAAGATAAACAACGGGTTGATTTGGTGGTTAGCCGTCAACCTTGGACACTGCTCAACTATTTAGAACGATACAGCTTTATTAATCATTTCGGAACGGTTGCTAGAGACTATAACTACAATGTCAGAGTCTTCAATGACCGAGCCGAACCCTTAGCTACCTATACTTGTGATTATACGACTTCAGGGCTACCCTCTTGTGAGGTCTTGATATTTGAGGGTTTGGGACCTGCGGGTTTACCTGTGCAACGAATTCCGTGAATGGGAAATTAGGAAGATGAGGGAGATGAGGAAGATCAGATTGATGCGATATCGAGTCAAGTCTTATGATTATCTGGTTACTCGATAGTTCTCAAAAGATAGTCAATGGCAAACAATGGGCTTTTTGTTGGCATGGTAACATTAGATCTGGTTTACCTTAGCCCTAAGCTACCTGGTCAAAATGAAAAAATTGCCGCTTCTGACTATACCGTGGCGGCTGGGGGTCCAGCGACAAACGCGGCGGTTACGTTTAGTTATTTAGGCGATCGCGCGACAATCTTAGGGGTAGTGGGAACTCACCCGATCACACCCCTGATCCGTTCCGATTTGCAAGATCAGGGGGTAACTATTGCGGATTTAGATCCGACAGCAACCAATCCTCCACCGATTTCTTCAATTATTGTCACCCAAGAGACGGGCGATCGCGCGGTGGTTTCGATTAATGCAGCGAAGATTCAAGCAGGGGTTGAGCAAGTACCGCCGGATATTGACCAAGATATTACGATTGTGATGATTGATGGTCATCAAATGGAAGTGAGTCGTGCGATCGCGCAATCGGCAAAATCCCGTCAGATTCCAGTTGTCCTCGATGGGGGGAGTTGGAAACCTGGATTAGAAAATCTTTTGCCCTTCGTCAATTATGCCGTTTGCTCGGCGAATTTTTATCCCCCAGATTGTGATACTCACCAAGACGCGATCGCTTATCTTCGCGCCGCTGGAATTCCCCACATTGCAATTACCCATGGGGAAAAACCAATTGAGTATTTCTCCAGTGGAACATCGGGTCAATTATCAGTACCTTGTGTTGATGCGGTTGATACATTGGGAGCTGGTGATGTTTTTCATGGGGCATTCTGTCACTCTATCCTTAAGCATACCTTTACTGATGCCCTAGCCGCTTCAGCAAACGTTGCTGCCCATTCTTGTCAATTTTTTGGCACTCGCCAGTGGATGGCGTCTAATGGTTCAGCGTGAAGTTAGCGATTTGTAAAGGTGACTCTGAACAAGAACAACACGGCTGTGCTGAAATCTCATTAACCATTTGCATTCGTCCCTTGCGAAACGCCCGCAGCAGTCTATCAATGGATTCTCTCTCTTCCTGTGTGATCGAGTCTTCTAAGATGGCTGCCATGAGTCCATATCGATCAGCTAGTGTAATTTTGCCTGAACAACTGACTTGAGCAAATAAATCCGCGATCGCACCCGGTATAAGTTGGACTTGAAGTTTCATGTTACTCCGCATAAATTCAACCCTTATACTATGAGATAGTTACTCTCGTTTTAAAGTGATTGACATTTTATCTGATTAGTGATAATCATCAAATATTAAGGTAATTCAAGTCTCCTTAGTAACGTGACTACGTTCGGATTTTAGTGTAACCAAAATGCTATAACTTTGTGATTAAAATTTGTTTAATTGAGTGAGATAGATCACAAACTTTTCAAGGGTAACTGTAAGATAAAATCCAGCTTGACTGGCAACAGGAACCTATAAATTAGGAGCTGATGAATAAGTGTTGTGGTGAGGGGGAGCGGGGGAAGCGGGGGAAGCTGGGGAAGCTGGGGGAGCAAGGGTACATTTTTCCTGAGCAAGGTGATGCCATACATTTAAAGAATACTACCCGATTTCCTTGAATCTAACCCTCTGTCAATAAAGCTCAAAGTATTGATGGGCTTTGCGGTTTTGGCTTTGTGCAGCAAGCCCTAAATTAAGAGACGTTCCTTAACATTAAGAAACGTCTCCACGGGTGAGGGGAACCATTTAAAATTTTCTAAGATATGTATCTTAGTTAGACAATTAAGTGAGAGTAAGGACTATCACGAAATTTTTGAAAGTTCATTGACGATCTGCATACGTCCACGACAGATTGCATGGAGTAACCTATCGATGGAATTTCTTTCTTCTTCGGTAAGACTATCCTCCAATAAAGCTGCCATGAGTCCATATCGGTCTGCCAGAGTAATTTTCCCACACATACTAACTTGGGCAAATAAATCGGCGATCGCGCCGGGTAAAAGTTTAACGGGGACTTGCATAGGACAAGTCAGAACTCAACATTACCTAGTATAAATAATCTGGTCAAGGAATACCGTGATGCTAGACAGAAACGTCTGTGATATCGTTCAACTTGAAATGTGATTCAAGTCTTATTGAACAGTGATACAAGTCAGCTTGTTATAATGAGATAGTTGTTAGAGTATTCTGACAATTATAAGATTTACTAAATCAATTTTGTAGAGAATTTTAGATTTTTCAGTCAATCCCGACATCCGCCCGGAGTTCAAACTCCGGGCTAATAGCTTAAGTCCATTAAAATGGACTAAAACGCTTCTTCAGTCATGGTGAGAATAAACTGAACGATATTACGTTAGGTAAAGTTAGACCCTTACCAATGACATAAGACATAAGACATAAGACATAAGACATCAGCTCAAAACGTGCCAAACCTTGATCGTTTTATCAGAACTGCAACTGGCGATTGTTTTACCATCTCGGCTCAACGCCACGGAAATAACCGAGCTAGAATGACCCCTTAAAGTGTGGATTTCTTCGCCTGTTTTCAGATGCCAAACCTTAACCGTATTATCAGAACTGCCACTAACTAACATTTGTCCCGCTGGACTGACAGCAACCGATAAGACGGAATCTTCATGACCTGTAATTGTGCGGATTTCTTCCCCGGTTTTCAGATTCCAAACTTTAATTGTATCGTCATATCCCCCACTCACGACTGTTTGTCCATCGGGATTAATTGCCACCGACAACACTGAATTTCTATGCCCAGTTAAGGTGCGGATTTCTTTCCCCGTTTTCAGATTCCAAACTTTAATCGTATCATCAGAACTGCCACTGACTAGATTCTGTCCATCTGGACTAATCGCCACTGACAATACGGCGTCTTTATGACCAAATAAGGTGCGGAT
Source organism: Coleofasciculus chthonoplastes PCC 7420 (assembly GCF_000155555.1). Lineage (GTDB taxonomy): Bacteria > Cyanobacteriota > Cyanobacteriia > Cyanobacteriales > Coleofasciculaceae > Coleofasciculus > Coleofasciculus chthonoplastes_A. The sequence continues at coordinate 60,876 of NZ_DS989858.1, read as the reverse complement.
CTCATAGCCGGTGATCAAATCCCACAGCTTAATGGTACCGTCAGAACTGGCACTGGCTACGGTTTTACGATTTGGGCTAATCGCTACCGATAACACTGAGTCCAAATGTTCATCAGCCGTCATTATTTCTGTGCCAGTGTTTAAGTTCCACATTTTCAGAGTATTATCAGCACTGCCACTGACTAAGGTTTTACCATCCGGACTAATGGCAACAGAAACAACGGAGTCGGTATGTCCGGCAAGTGTGTGAATGATCTCCCTAGTTTGGAGATTCCACACTTTAATCATATTGTCATAACCGCCGCTAACTAAGGTTTCGCCGTCTGGACTAATGGCAACCGATAATACCGAGTCAGAAAAATCATTGAGCGTGAATTGATGTTCAATTAATTCATAATTTAAAACGGCGACCTCTAGGGGAGGTAATGGTGTTGACTCTTGATGACTTTCGGTGTTTAGTGTGGGTAAGGGCTGATCCAGTTGCGGCAGCAGTTGTTGGAGTTGCTCCTGTAAATCCTGCCGTTCCTGTTGTGCCTGCTGAAGCTGCTGTTCAATCTGGGCTAACTGTTCTTTCAGGGGAGAAAGGGTTTGCCAAACCCCTTGGGAAAATGACCATTTCGCCCACATCTGTCTCGCCCAATCTAATTGAACGGACTGCTGCTGCCAAAATTCTGAGGGTACAGACTGCGCCAAGGCAGGTGGATAGGGGGTCAAATCCCACCCACAGACAGAGCAACGATGCACATTACCTGGGATATATTGGGTTTGACAAACAGGACATTCAGACATGGTTATCCTCTGTGATATAAATTACAGGCGTTGACACTGGATAACGACTATAACCGCTTACAATAGAAAAGCCAGGGTTTTCAGGAGAAATAACAGCGCCAAAGCTGACCAAAAGCTTAAAGTTAGAGAAACCTCCAGCACCGAATTGGCGGGCGAGTCGATCGCTCTCCCCTCAAGTCTCTAGAATTTTAGCGGCTGTAGGTTAGTTTAAATTAAGCAATGTCTGGAGGGAGGTTGCTAGGATATGACCGAGGTGCTGATTGAGTATGCTGGAGCTGAGTTTGAACCAAGCGTTGCAGATCCTCTCGACGCACCTCGGTTCCGGCTGTTAAATTACCAGGTGTATCAAAGAAAACGGTGCTATTTACCGTGTCAAGGGCTAACATCTGGAACAAAATGTGAGTGACTGGCACGGGCATCGCGATGATTTGAGGGTCCCAATTGGATTGAAAATCAGCCGCGTCTTTGAGTGTAGGAAAAGCATAGACAACATTTTTTTCGACCTCAGGCTGGGCACGATTACTCAGGGTCGTTACCACCCAACCTTGATCTAGGGTTTGGAGAATATGATAGTCCGAGTGGTGTAACTGACTGGCAAGCGTGGTTAGGACAGGGGCAATCGCCTCAACCATTTTCGGCGTCGTCCCGTCAGCCGGGGCATTGTCAATCAGAGCTTGAATTTGTTGGGTTAAATCCATCGAGCGATCCTCTTTTCGAGTACCTCTTACTGCTATGTATGAGTCTAAACCCAGATTAAAACGGTTGTTGATATGTGTGTTAGGGTCTTTGTGAAAGAATGAACATCATGAGGGAAGTCTGCCAGGGCGTGGAGGCTATTTTTCAACTGCTATTTAACGAACTCCGGCAGTCTACGACTGCATCCGAGCAGAACTGCCGGGATGTAGCAGCGCGTTTAGCAAATGAAGTCACTCGAATTTGTAATGAAAGCCATCGAATTAAGACGTCTGGAGATATTGAAAGCTGGGCAAAGACCCTAGCCAACCATCGTCTCAAACAAGTCTTAAAGTATTACCGCCTTGGATCTCACCGGGGACGAATCGACCTTCAGAGTACGTTGAGTGCGATCGTCTACCGCTATATTACCCCGTCTCAAACCCCCGCGAGCTATCAAGCCCGGGTTACCCTGATTGAAGATTTCTTACAGGGATTTTATGTCGAATCCTTAAATGCATTTCGGCGTGAGACATCCATTGACGAGAATTATCGTCCGCGATCGCTTCTGGAGTTGTCGGAGTACATGGCGTTTACCGAACGGTATGCCAAGCGCCGTATTCCTTTACCCGGACGGCGATCCCAGCAACTGCTGATCTTGCGGGCGCAAACCTTTTCTCAACAGCAACCCCCCGAAACCTCGGTAGACATGGATACCGCCGCCGAAGGGGGTACTCCCGATTCAGAAAATACCTGGAACGATGCCGCGATTCAGCAGGTGCGAGAGGTGATGGTGGCGTCTGAACCTGAACCCTTAGAAGCGAACCTGCGGGATAAGGTGGTTGAGGAATTGTTCGCCTATCTCGAAGAACGGCAACAACACGATTGTGCCGACTACTTCACCCTGCGTCTACAAGACTTGCCGACCAGCGAAATTGAGGAGATATTAGGATTAACCCCCCGTCAGAGGGATTACTTACAGCAACGATTTAAGTATCATTTAATTCGGTTTGCCCTTTCTCACCGTTGGGAACTTGTTCATCAATGGCTAGAAGCCGATTTAGAGAAAAATCTGGGGTTAACCCCCCACCAGTGGCAGCTATTTCAGAATAAAATTGATCCCCAACAGCGGGAATTGCTGCACCACAAGCAGCAGGGTCATTCCACCCAAGAAATAGCCCAAGCCCTAAGTTGTACAGTGACTCAGGTTGACAAGCGATGGTTTAAATTGCTGGAAATTGCCTGGGATATTCGCAATCGTTCAGTATCCGGATCAGGTGCATCTGAAGATGAATAGTGACATAAACAATAACTCGGACACCCTATACAGCCGCTTAATGGCTTGGCTGCTACAAGAGTCCGTTCCTGCTGCTACACCATCAGTCCATGGGCAACCCGACGGGTTAAACCCTATCGATGAGCTAGAAGCAGCAAATTTTCAATTTGATGAGTTAGATCCACTGGATGTTGAAGACGTGAACATTGCACCCACTATAACTGGCGACACCGCTAATGACCACACGCGAGTGGGTTCAGAAGACATTCCTACTCGTGAGGACATTGAACCGGGCGGTACAACCCGCCCCTACAACTTGGGAGATATGCCGATCGTGCAAAATCGTTTTGAGGCGCTAATTAAGCGCAAACTGCAAGTAGAAATTGAGCGTCATCCCCCCTTATTCCCCTGGGAGACGAATATTCATGAATACGAACCTGATATCTCAGACAGCGTAGCCTCGACTGGGGTTCCATCGGTTCAAGTCTGGACACCCCAACTCTTGAACCTACCGCTACCTGTCCCCATCCCGGAAAACGTTTTAGTCACCCTATTTAACGCTTGTTCGGAGTCAGTCTATTCCCCCTATCAATTGGGGCGAAAAATGGTCAAGGCTGTGGAAAACTTATTCCCCGCCCAATTCCAGTTGCTGAATAATCAAGCGCAAATGGTACTGTTGTCTTCGGGATCGGGTCGTGACCCTGAACAACTACAACTGTTGCTCAAGGAACTTCCATCTCCATCCTATGACGAGGCAACTCCAGAGCAACAAATGATTCTGGCATTGTTAGCGGCTAAAGAAATTATTAGCACGTTGACGGTATCCCTTTCACCCAACCAGCCTTCGGTTGAACGCCAATGGCAAACCTCTGTCGGCGTGATCACCGTCCAGGCAGAGTACCAGATCCAAGAAGGTGTTCCCACCCTGCGGGTGATCAGCAATCTACCCGAAAGTGGCAGTTTGACCTTGCGTACACCTGAAGGTTCAGCCGTATCAGAGCGCACTTATCCCGGCTATGTGAGTGTTGAAGCCTTTGATTTGCCGCCGAATCAAACCTATCCCCTGGAAATTCGGTTCCAAGACTCAGACCAAAACCCCTTGGTTTTTGCGATTTACCCAACAATGTAAGGGGTAAGGGTTAAGTGCTAGCTGTTAGACTTGGGAGCTTCTCTCACTCCCGACTGTGGACTTAGATACAATAGATTGAACCCGTGAATTTAACCTAACAGCCATCTCGCACACAAGAGAGTCAATTGTTATGTCGAACCCTTCAGGGATGCAGCGAATCCGGCGTCTACCTGGTCTAAATCAGGTGTGGCAGCGTCTTGGCGCAATGCCACTGCCTCAAACCGAAGACTCGATCGGATTACGAGTCCTAGTCCAGGGGCTAGTGATTGTGGGAATTATCGCCACCGATATTGCTGCTGAAACCCAGATGAGTGTCTGGGCTGTACCCCTCTCTATCCTGGGAGCAACCTGGAGTTGGTATCGTCGCCGCCATCGCAACATTGCGGTTAAGTTTTTTTTGGCGATTGGGATGCTAATCGCTATGGGGGTATTCTTTAATAATTTATTAGCCAGCCTCAATGATACCCGCCTCGTTCTCGCAGAATTATTGATTCAAGTACAAGTCCTCCACAGCTTTGACTTGCCCCGGCGCAAGGATTTAGGCTATTCGATGGTAATCGGGCTGATTTTGCTGGGGGTAGCAGGAACCCTGAGCCAAACCTTAGCGTTTGCACCGCTACTGTTAATATTTTTAGCGATCGCGTTACCCACACTCATCCTCGATTACCAATCCCGCATCGGTTTATCACCAAAACGGAAAACGTCTAGGAAAAAAGCTAAACGTTCTTCGCCGCTGTCACTACGACGGTTAAGTATTTTTTTGTTAGTAGTTATCGCCCTGGGGTTAGGGATTTTCGCCCTAATGCCTCGATTTCCCGGTTATCAACTGCAAACCTTTCCGGTGAGTGCGCCATTGGATTGGGATGATCTAGATGGGGATACTGGAAACGTGAATAATCCCGGATACGTGAGTGAGGGTGAAGGGGAAGGTTCTGGTGGTGAGGGAACCTCTCCCAGTCAGGGTGCGGGTGAAATGGATGAAACGTTTTACTATGGTTTTGGCAACCAAATTAACCAGAATCTCCGAGGTGCTTTAAAGCCAAAAGTCGTCTTGCGGGTGCGTTCCCAAGCCCCTGGATTTTGGCGGGTGCAGGCGTTTGACCAGTATACCGGTCAAGGATGGGAATTGTCTCGCGAAGATCAGGTGCTGGATGTGACTCGTCCGCCTTGGTCTTATCGATTTGCACTCTATCCTACCAGCTTTAATTTGGGTCGGACGAAAAGGGTGATTCAAAGTTATACCGCCGTATCGGAACTGCCGAATATTATTCCGGCACTGAGTTATCCGAAAAGCCTTTATTTTCCCACCAGGGAAGTAGCTATTGATACAGAAGGCAGTTTGCGATCGCCTCTAGCTTTACTGGAAGGATTAACCTATACGGTAGTATCTGAAGTACCCGTGCGCGATCGCACCCGACTCCAACAAGCCCCGGAAACTTATCCCGACAACATCCAAAAATACTATCTTGATGTTCCGCCAGAAATTGCCGATAAGGTGCGTGAAAAAACCGAACAACTTTTAGCCACCTCCTCCAACCCCCTCACCTCATCCTACGAGAAGGCACTATATTTGGCTCAAGCCCTGAAACAACGGTATCGAATTCCCGATAATCCCTTTGGACTTCCCTATTTACAAGAAGACGAGGATTTAGTTGAAGCGTTTCTGTTTAACTATGAAGGCGGGTATCCAGATCACTTTTCCACCACCTTAACCATCATGCTGCGTTCGATTGGGATTCCGGCGCGGTTAGTCGTAGGATTTGGTACAGGTCAATTTAATCCCTTCACTGGCTTATATGTGGTCAAAAATACCGATGCTTACGCCATGACTGAGGTCTATTTCCCCAACTATGGCTGGTTTGCCTTTGACCCCATTCCCGGACATGAAATAGTTCCCCAAAGTGTGGAAGATACGGCAACCTTTAGCGTGCTGCGTCAGTTTTGGCAGTGGGTTGCTGGATGGCTTCCCTCACCCGTCAGTAATTTTATCGGGGAATTGTGGAATCTGGTGGTGGGTTCGCTGCTGCGGCTGATTGTGCGACTGTGGGTGATCTTCTCCAGTGGTTGGATGGGATTGTTTGGCGGATTAATTTTCGCGATCGCGCTGGGGTTCGTCGGTTGGTTAAGCTGGGTACAGTGGCAAACCTGGCGTTACCGTCGCTGGTTAGGGAAATTACCGCCCATGGAACGGCTGTACCAGCAAATGTTAAAGGTTTTGAAAGCGAGAGGATATATTAAGCACCCCGCCCAGACGCCGTTAGAATATGCTAAGGTCATGCGTCAGCAGCAATCCTCTGAATCAGCCACCGTGATTGATGATATTTCTCAAGCTTATGTACGCTGGCGTTATGGTAAACAAACGCCGAATATCGATGAACTGCGACAGCGACTGCGGCAGTGGATTAAAACGACTGCCCGATTGTCAAACAGAAGTCTGAGACGGTGAACTTTTCCGGAAAATCTCGAATTGGTACAGGAATTGAGTTATTCTTTGCCTGTTATCTTTCCCTAAACAAATATTTTAGGAGTTTCTTATGTCTACTGAAGCCATTCCCGTCAAACCCGCTGTCTTAATCACGATTATCAGTGAATCCGTACTCAAAGATCGTTTAATCAAACTGCTCAAAAGCAAAGGGGTAACGGGATTTACCATCAACGATGTCCTTGGTGAAGGGGGTCATGGCAGGCGCATGGGAGATATTGTCGGCTATAACACCAATATTGAGATGAAAAGCGTTGTCTCCGCAGAAGTCTCTGACGATATTTTCCAAGCCTTAACTGAAATGGAGAATAGTCATGCCTTAATTGCCTTCCGTCATGAGGTAGAAGTGTTGAATAATTAGGGGCTGCTGGATAAGTTTTATGGTGAGGGGAGGGAACAGGGAACAGGGAACAGGGAACAGTTTCACCTCCCTGTCTCAGGCAAATTCTGCTTACACATCCTTTAAAAATGCCAGGATTTCTAGCTTATGGGTTTCAAAACCTTGCACCTGATGCACCTTTACAGCGCTTCGCGCTGTCATGAAGTACAGTAAGTAGATCAAACCATAACTTAGGACAAGTAAACTGTGGTAGGGACGTTCTGGCGGAACGTCCCTACTAAATTATTATCGGTTTTGTCCGATATCAGCGGTTGCTCTATTATCCTGGTCGAAGAAAAGGGTAAATGTACCTTTTATTTTCCAATCGATAGAAAAAATGGGGAATTCCTGAAGTGCTAATCGTGATTTTGGAGGCTTGATTGAAGACCAAAAACAAGACAGAGTTTAACTAATCCCCCAGATAGACGTTGGCAGAATATTCAATTGGCGCTATGATTGACACCTAAAATCAGTCAAATACTTATACAATAACCGGAACAGACTTCAATACAGCGCCAAAGACCAACAGCGTTAAGATAGGATGTCATCGGGATTTTCCCACGCTTTTTATATTGTCCTATTCATGCCTGCAAGAAGACTGTCCGGACGTTTGCAACTTACTTATGGAAGCATGGATGGTCAAAAGTGTTTCAATAGCTACTTGAAGACCATAAGTGTAGAGACTACCTCCGATTGGACTATATCTTTAGTAAAAAGTGATGCTCCCAAACCCTGATGTAATGACAGCACGCCCCTTCCCCAGCCAACCCCCTAATTCAGCGAATGGCACACCCTATATCGCGGCTTCTGACAGAACACCCGTTTCCGCCCTGAAAGAACTTGTGGCTTGCCTACACCGAGAACAACATAAAATCCAAGATTTGTTAAGCTCACTGGGATTTGCCCTACGCAGCTTCAACAATTTGAATCAATTTTTAGAATTAATTCCCTTGATGTCAGCACGGGTTACCGATACGGAGGGAGGCGCATTGGTTTTGTTAAAACCAAATGGTCAACTCCGGCTAGAACAGATGCATTGCCAAGATAATCAAGAGTGTCAAACCTTGCGTCCAGCACTTGAACGGGCAACTCAGACGATCGCGGCTCAAGGCAATGAGGATGGAAAATCGGCAATGAGTCCAGAACAGTTGGACGCCATTTGGTCATCATTTGACGATCAGGTCAATCGCTATTTAGACACAGATATTCAGTTATTTGGCACACCGATTTTAATTAAAAATGTCGAACGAGGGCGTTTGTATGTGTTTACTGATGACCTGAATTATAGCTGGACGCCAACTCGACAGAAGTTAGTGCGTTTGGTAGCCGATCAAACAGCCGTCGCGATCGCGAATGATGAACTGACTGTAGAACTTCGCAAAAAAGAACGCTTAGATCGAGAGTTAGAAATTGGCGCGGAAATCCAATTACGCCTCCTCCCCCGTCAATGTCCCTCGATTAAAGGAATTGAACTGGCGGCTCGGTGTCAGACGGCAAGTCGAGTCGGTGGGGATTATTATGATTTTATTCCCACCAATTATGATCAGCTTCGTCCGATCCCGCCTTGTGACAATAAACATATTGATGCTCACAAAGCCTCTGTACCTTGGAGCGTGGTTATTGGTGATGTCATGGGCAAAGGCGTGCCAGCGGGCTTGATTATGACAATGACGCGGGGTATGCTTCGGGCAGAAGTCCTCAACCGTCATACCCCTGCCCGCATCCTGGAACATTTGAATCGGGTGATGTATGCGGATTTGGAAAATTCCAATCGATTTGTCACCCTGTTTTATTCGGAGTACGATCCTCAAACCCGGATTTTGTCCTATAGCAATGCTGCCCATAACCCCCCTTTCTTATGGAAAGCGTCCAGCCATTCCATCCAACGTCTGGATACGGATGGGATGTTGATTGGCTTAGAGGCAGATTCTCAGTATGAAGATGATCAAATCCAACTCGATGTAGGAGACACGATTATCTATTACACGGATGGATTTACTGATGTCGCCAATCAACACGGCGATCGCTTTGATGAGGAAAATCTGATTGAAGCCTTTCGGTGGGCGTGTGAACATCGCCAAGGCTCTCAACCCATCCTAGATTATCTATTTGAGCGGGTGGGAGAGTTTATGGGCGGGAAAAACCGTAACGGAGATGATATGACCTTGGTCGTGTTGCAGGTAAAATCTTCCGAGTAACCTAATTTAAAGGCAATCATCGCCATGGCTTTTGTGGAAGTGCAAGCTCTAACGTCTGTTGTAACTGGTCTTCATCCCTTGATTGACTTGGTGAGTCCATGGCTAACCGATGGACTGGTGTTAGCCCAGCAATTTGAAGAGCCGGATATTTTGGGTCAAATTCAACAGGCGTTCAATAATTTCATTGAATCGGGTCAAGTCTGGGCATTTTTGATTGGTTTAGTTATCGGTTATATTTTTCGGGGGATGAGTTCGTTTGGGTGATTTGTCCTTTGTCCTTTGTCCTTTGTCATTTGTCCTTTGTCATTGGTGAATCGGTATTGTGACGGAACAAACAACGTGGAGTCAGCGATTTGAATCGGCACTGCATCCGGCGATCGCACAGTTCAATGCCAGTATTGGGTTCGATATCGAGCTGATTGAGTATGATCTGACGGGTTCGGTGGCTCATGCGAAGATGCTGGCACACACTGGCATTATTTCAGCCCCTGAAGCAGAACAACTGGTGAACGGGTTAGAACAAATTCGTTCAGAATACCGCCAGGGAAAATTTAACCCCGGTATTGACGCTGAGGACGTTCATTTTGCCGTGGAACGACGCCTCACGGAACTTGTTGGCGATGTGGGAAAAAAGCTACACACGGCGCGATCGCGAAATGACCAAGTGGGTACAGATACGCGCCTCTATTTGCGGGATCAAATTCGCCAAATTCGGACTCAGTTGCGACAGATGCAAGGGGTTTTGCTTACTCTGGCTGAATCCCATGTCGAAACCCTTATCCCCGGCTACACCCATCTCCAACGCGCCCAGCCGTTGAGTTTAGCCCATCATTTGCTGGCGTATTGGGAAATGGTGCAACGGGATTGGCAACGATTGGGGGAAATTTACCAGCGGGTAAATATTTCTCCTTTAGGGTGTGGGGCGCTAGCGGGGACAACATTCCCGATTGATCGGCACTACAGCGCCTCCCTGCTAGACTTTGGCGATGTTTATCGTAATAGTTTAGATGGGGTGAGCGATCGCGACTTTGCCATTGAATTTTTGACGGCGGCGAGTTTGATTATGGTTCACTTGAGCCGATTGTCGGAGGAAATTATTCTCTGGGCGTCTCAGGAATTTGGCTTTGTTACCCTCAAGGATAATTGCTCGACAGGTTCGAGTATTATGCCGCAAAAGAAGAACCCGGATGTGCCGGAATTGGTACGAGGGAAAACAGGACGGGTGTTTGGGCATCTGCAAGCCATGTTGGTGCTGATGAAGGGATTGCCTTTGGCGTATAACAAGGATTTGCAGGAGGATAAAGAGGCATTATTTGACAGCGTGAAAACGGTTAAAGGATGTCTGGAAGCCATGACAATTCTGTTACGGGAGGGGCTAGAGTTTTGTCCTCCGCGTCTCGCCTCAGCCGTGGCGGAAGATTTCTCCAACGCTACCGATGTGGCGGATTATTTGGCAAGTAAAGGGGTTCCCTTCCGAGAAGCCTATAACTTGGTGGGTAAAGTGGTGAGAACGTGTCTAGGGGCGGGTAAACTGCTGAAAGACTTAACTGTACTAGAGTGGAAAGAAATCCATCCTGCCTTTGAGGAGGATATTTACGACGCGATCGCACCCAATCAGGTGGTTTCTGCTCGTAATAGTTATGGGGGAACAGGATTTGAGCAAGTCCGACGCGCCTTGGCGGAGGCTCAGGAGCGGATGGTAAGTTTGTAGTCAGCGCTTTAGCGCTGGATGGCACTAAAGTGCCGACTACTAACCGGCTGCGAAAAGTCAGCGCCAGATCTAACCCAACGTCCCAGATTCCGGTACACTTTGGAATGGTTCATCCTATTAAAAGTAATAGCAGCAATAATGGAGATTGGTCAAAAAGTTCAAGTTTGTCGTCTCAGAGACCGGGTGTCGGGCGATATCGTGAATAAACTAGGGAAAGTTGGCATCGTCAAAGACTTTAAAATGACAGATGGCAGCGGTGTCGGTGCGATCGTCGAATTTGACGACAGCACGGCAACCTGGTTTTTTGAAGATGAACTCAAACCCGTCAGTTAGTGACGACTTCCCCAGCAGCGTCCAGCAAAATCATGGCTTTTATTCTCACCTTTTTAGGCAAAGGCGGCACCGGTCGCACTACAATTGCGATCGCGGCGGCTAAAAAGTTCGCAAATCTTGGTCAGCGTGTCCTTTTAGTCGGGCAAGATCCTACCCCGGCGTTTGGACTGTTACTGGGAACATTCCCCAGGGCTGATCCGACGGAGGTGGAACCGAATCTGAAAGCGGTTCAGCTTCAGTCTACCCTCCTCCTGGAACGGAGTTGGGATGAGGTGAAAAAGCTAGAGGCGGAGTATTTGCGATCGCCAACCCTGAAAAATGTCTATGGTCAAGAATTGGGCATTTTACCGGGGATGGATAGTGCTTTAGCTTTGAATGCGATTCGCGAGTACGATGCCAGTGGTGAGTATGATGTGATCATCTATGATGGCAGCGGCGATCAAGCCACATTGAGGATGCTGGGGATGCCAGAAATTCTCAGTTGGTATTTTCGCCGCTTTCGCCAAATCTTTACCGAGTCGGATCTGGGTAAGGCGATTTCCCCATTTATCCAACCCGTTACCAGTGCCATTCTTAATGTGACCTGGACACCCGACGATTTTGCCAATAAACCGACTCAGCAAACTAGCCAAATGCTGGAACAGGGTAAAACGGCTGTGGCTGATCCGAATCGGGTGGCGGCGTATTTGGTGACTACGGGAGATACGGCGGCTTTAGCGACGGCTAAGTATTTCTGGGGAAGCGCCCAGCAGGTTAATCTGACGGTGGGGGGGGTTCTGTTGAACCAAATTCCAGCAACGGATACGTTAGCCGCTGATTTTGCCCCGTTAACGGTTAGCGCTTTGCCCCAGTTATCTCAGGTGGCTGACTGGCAACCGTTGATGGATGCCTTACCTGATTTTAAACAAGCGATGCAAGCGCCCAAGGCTATTACCATAGATGTGGCGAATCGTCAAGTCAGTTTATTTTTACCGGGCTTCGACAAAAAGCAGGTGAAACTCACCCAATATGGTCCAGAGGTGACAATTGAAGCGGGCGATCAGCGGCGTAATATTTGGCTTCCGCCCCAATTAAGCGGTCAAGCTGTGAAAGGGGCGAAGTTCCAAGATCAGCGTTTAATTATTTCGTTCTGATTGTCATTTGTCTTATGTCATTTGTCGGGGTGGGCGTAGGGTGCGTTAGCGGAGCGTAACGCACCATTTCAAAGGATAATAGTGAAACCTGCCTCTACGTATCGGTTAGGGCGGGTTTTGTACAAACGTTACCATCAATACCAATAAGGAAATCCCTAAACCCGCCCCTACACACTCAACACTTAATACTAAAATGTCTAACTCTCCCTCAACCGAACAAAGCGATAAAACGGGTAAAACGCGCCAACTTCTAGGCATGAAAGGTGCCGCCCCGGGTGAAAAATCGATCTGGAAAATTCGTCTCCAGTTAATGAAACCGATTACCTGGATTCCTCTAATCTGGGGGGTTGTCTGTGGCGCGGCGTCGGGCGGTGGATATACCTGGACGCCGGAAGATATCCTGAGAGCGGTGACGTGTATGTTACTGTCGGGTCCGTTGATGGCGGGGTATACCCAAACCCTGAATGATTTTTATGATCGCGAATTAGATGCGATTAATGAACCCTACCGCCCGATTCCCTCTGGGGCAATTTCGGTTCCTCAAGTGGTGACTCAGATTGTCTTGCTATTGCTGGCGGGTATCGGTGTGGCGTATGGGTTGGATCAATGGGTGGGTCATGAGTTTCCCACATTAACCTGTTTAACCCTTTTTGGGGCGTTCCTCGCCTATATTTACTCAGCGCCGCCCTTAAAACTGAAAAAGAATGGTTGGCTAGGAAACTACGCCCTGGGTGCGAGTTATATTGCCCTTCCCTGGTGGGCGGGTCATGCTTTATTTGGGGATCTGAATTGGACGATTGTGATTCTTACCCTGATTTATAGTCTGGCAGGTTTAGGCATTGCTGTGGTGAATGACTTCAAGAGTGTGGAAGGCGATCGCCAATTGGGGCTGAAGTCTATTCCGGTGATGTTTGGCGTGGGGACAGCGGCTTGGATCTGTGTGCTGATGATTGATATCTTTCAAGCGGGGATTGCGGGGTATTTAGTTAGCATTCATCAAAATCTCTATGCGGCGATACTGTTGCTGTTAATTGTGCCTCAGATTACATTTCAGGATATGTACTTTCTGCGATCGCCCCTGGAAAATGATGTGAAATATCAAGCCAGCGCTCAACCATTTTTGGTTCTGGGGATGCTGGTTGCAGGTTTAGCGTTAGGTCATGCGGGGATTTAGATTATTCATTTACAGCGTTTTCAGACTCGATATAATACACCATTTCCAAGAGTCGAAAAGCACTGTTTCATCGTTCCTGTACTACACCGTGTTATACCAAATCCGGGTTAAGCTGTTCGGCATTTAAACCGTAATGTCAATAAGGGCGCAATCCTTGTAGTGCGTTTAGCGAAGCCATGCCGCAGGCTTTGCATCTTGCTCGCTACTAATACTGTATGTGCCATAATTTTAGAGTTTAGCTAGACAATTATTGGTTACCCAGAAGCCAATAGGTAACCATTTCGCCTCTCCCCCTAATATTAATCACTCCTCGTTTTTCCAACTGATAGTTATCCTTAAGTTGCTGATATGTTGCTTCAGTAACTTGAATCCGTCCCGCTTCACCAGAGGATTCCATGCGTGAGGCAATATTCACCGCATCTCCCCACAAATCATAGATAAACTTCTTCGTTCCAATCACCCCAGCCACTACAACGCCTGTATTAATCCCAATGCGGATTTTAATATCCTCACCCAGTTCAACTTGAAAGCGTTTCATCGCCGCTTGCATTGCCAGTGCCATTTGCGCGATCGCCTCAGCATGATCGGATCGGGGAATCGGTAAACCAGCCGCTACCATGTAGGCATCACCAATGGTTTTTATCTTCTCTAATCCTAATTGATCGACCAACTGATCAAACCGGGAAAAAATCTGATTGAGTAACTTAACTAACTCAATCGGTTTTAACCGTGCCGCTAGGGGAGTAAATCCCACTAAATCCGCAAACAAAATGGTCACATCGTTAAACTGTTCAGCAATAACATCAGGATTATTTCTAAGCTGCTCAACAATTGGCTGAGGTAAAATATTCAATAATAACTGTTCTGACTTTTGTTTCTCTAAATAAAGCTCTGCTTCTGCTTGCTTGCGATCGCTAATATCTCGTGCCACTAAAATAGCCGTTTCTGTAGACAAGGGAGAAATCATTTCCGCCAACCAAATCTCCTTGCCATTAATCGGCAGGGAATATTCAATCGAGACGGTTTCCTGGGTTGATATTGCCTGGAGAATCGCCTGGAGAATCAGATCCGCTTGGGAACGTGGCAAATCCTCATCGAGTTTTCTGCCGATCATCGCCTCCGGTAATTTGTAAACATTTGACGTCTTGGTAGGAATCATATTTAGACAGCGTCCCGAAACATCTCTCACTGTAACCATATCGGTCATTGCCGCAAAGAGAGCTTTCATTTCGGCTTGCACTTTCTTCTGTTGCAGCACCGTTCCCAATTGAGCCGCCACCCCATTCACCAAATCACTTAACCGTTTGTCCTCCGAACCATTTGCATGGGTAAAAAACACCAGAATTGCTAATACAGAAGAGGGAGAACTCAATAAACAACTGTTGCCTTGGCGTGTCGGTTTCTCTGGCTTAGCATTGGCAATAATTGGTACGCCAAAGCCCACTTTAAAACCACAGGCTGTGGCTGATTCCAATCGCATCAGAACATCATCGATCTGACTTAAATCGCTGATCCATTGAGAGTGTTGAGTTAACCAAACCTGTCCCGGAATCTCTTCTCCTGGATAAAACGTGAGTAATTTACTATACTCTCGGAAACCTTCAATGGCTACAGACAAATTCGGCTCAATTCCTTGGCGTTGACAATGCCAACGGCGGCTAGATATTAAAATTGACTCATCGGTGGAGGGAATCCAAGCTTCGCCATAAATCCAACCCGTGATTTCACATAACTGCTGTAATGCTACCTCTAAAGCTGTATCAAAATCGGGCGCTGCATTAATTGCCTGAGAGAGGTTTAATAAGAGTTTTACCTCTTCTTCCGCTTGTTTGCGATCGCTGATATCCTGCTGAGAACCGACAACCCGCACAGGCTGTCCGTTTTCATTCCATTGCACTTGTCCCCGTGCCAAAATCCATTTATAACTACCATCTTGGCAGCGCATCCTGTACTCAAACTTGTAGGGGGGAGTTTTTTGGGTTAAATGGTCTTGCAATGTGGCTAAAACTTGATCAATATCTTCTGGATGAACGAGATTACGCCAACGATCAAAGCTTTCCAGTAAGGTTGGATCGGTGTAACCTAGCATCCCTCCCAAGTGAGGGGAAGAAAATACTTTTCCAGTGGCGATATTCCACTCAAAGATGCCATCCTGAGTACTATTTAGCACTAATTGCCAACGGTCTTCACTTTTACGTAACGCCGCTTCAGTTTGTTTTTGTGCGGTAATATCCGTAATTAAACCTTCTAGATAAAACACCCTACCATCGGGGTAAAAAATCCCCTGACCTTGTTCCCAAACCCACTTTAATTGCCCAGTTGCGGTGATAATTCGATAAGTGATTTGGTAAGAACGGTGATTATTTATAGCCGCTTGTATCTGATCAAATACAGCGTTTTGGTCATCAGGATGAATTAGTTGATTGTAGGTGAGTATTTTTTGCTTCGTGAAGGCTTCAACCGGATAACCTGTGAGATCATAGCAGCCTTCACTGATAAAAAGCATCGTCCAGTCTGAGTCATTCAGACAACGGTAAGCAATACCGGGTATATTACTCATTAACGTTGCCAGACTGCGTTGGCTTTCCGCTAAATCAAACTCGGTTTGTTTACGTTCTCGCGCTTCCATTGCCAAGGAAACTAAATCAGCCAGCGATCGGGCAAAATTCTGATCTTCTGCTGTCCAATGGCGAATGGTTCCCACTTTCCCTAAACAGACGATTCCGGCGATTTCTCCTCGGATTTGAATCGGCACATCCAGAACCGAGATGATGTTACAGGGAATCAAATAAGACGCCGATAATTCTTGGGTTTTGGGGTCAGTTTGGGCATAATCGGCGGCAATCAGTTGGTCGTGTTGTAAGGCATTAAAATAGGTCGGATAGTCCGCCACAGCGAGTTCAATCCATTGGCTGTGTTGGTTGTGATTCTTGTCAAATAGGTCAAGACATTGGAGTTTGGTTCCGGTTTTATCGAATAACCAAATCCCCGTGCGTTCAACGCCCAGACTTTGTACACCAGCTTGAGTAATTTCAGCGAAAGCGGCATTTAAATCGCCTTGATGGATAGCGGGACTTTTGGCTAATTGGGTTAATACCCGGTTATGATTCCGCAGCGCGATCGCACTTTCCCGTAAGGCTTGTTCGGCTTGCTGTAACTTTTGCGTCAAGGCTTCAAGTTGGCGAGATTTTTGCTCCGACAGCCAGGTTTCTTGAATCCCTTGGCTGACTTGAGATAACATTTCAATCACCAAGTCTGATTGATTAAAGTTAAGTTCTTCAACTCCTAACCAAGGAAGCGGTTTAATCGGTGTTTGACTCCTGTGGATCACCTGAAATTGTCCACCGGGTAAAACTTGTCCAATATAGGAATGTTTACCAACATGATGATTGGGTTGAATTTGAATCAATCCCCCCGGTGCGGCAAAACTTTGATTGTATGCTGCTAACCGCACCCGATCTACGGTAAAGGATTGGGCAGATTCGACGGCTAATTTCCACAGGAAAACTTGACTATAAGCCGCTTCAATTGGATCAGACGTAACTCTATTTGTGCCATATCGCGCCTGAAATTCCTGCACAAACCGCTGATTTTCCGGCGTATTTAAACTCTGGAAATAACTCCAACTGGCATAATGTCCAACCGCCGCATCCTCCATCGTTTGCAGTTCTACTTCCGCCACACTCACCGCCAGAATCGGAATATCCTCAGCAGTTATCCCAGCATCTCGGTATTGACGATAGAAAAATTGATTGCCTTGTCCATTAAGGGTATTGAAAACAACATCCGGCTGGGTTTGCTGGATGCGGGCGATCGCGTCACTAAAATCCGTCTCCGCCAAATCCACATAGTCTTCCCCAACAACTTCCCCACCCTGTTGCTTGAGTTGGCAGGTGATAATCTTATTTAAAGTACGGGGAAAAACATAATCGGAACCCAGCAGATAGAAGCGCTTTCCTTTGTGAGATAGTAACCAACTGACGGCGGGTTCCACTTGTTGATTGGGACAAGCGCCCGTATAAAAGATGTTAGGAGACTGTTCTAATCCTTCGTACTGCAAAGGATACCAGAGGAGAGCATTCAACGTCTCAACTATGGGTTTAACCGCTTTACGGGTAGCCGATGTCCAACAGCCAAAAACGGTAGTTACGCCCTCAAATTGAATCAGTTGTTGGGCTTGGCGGGCAAATTCTGCCGGATCAGACGCACCGTCAACCACAAGCGGCTCAATCGGTTCACCCAACACGCCTCCAGCTTGATTGATTTGTGCGATCGCCATCAGTGCTGCATCAATTAATGGTCTCTCACTCAGAGCCATTGTGCCAGTTTGGGAATGCAAGATACCAACTCGCACTCCAGATGCAGAGGATGGTTGGTTTAAAGGCAACATGATTAAAGCCTACGGTTATTTTATACAGAGTGTATGAGGAATCTATAGCTAGTCCTTTTCAAGGCAATTGAGTGGCAACCAGGAGTTTTTGCAAAATTAAATTTTAATCACAGAAAAATACAGGGAAAAATCCAAGTCCTATTTTTATTAAACCAGCAGCCAAATCTCTTAGTCAAACTGATAAACTTTAATTATGGTACTCCCTAATTTAGGACTATCAATCACTACCTAGCGTCGGTCAAGTATTCCTAGAATACTATTATACTTTAGTTCAAGATAATGAGTTCAGTAAAACTGAGGTTAATTAGTTTAAATATTTTCAGGACATTTCAGTATATTCAGGTTTATTGAGTTGCTATTAAATTCAATAAAGCATCAGTAAGATCATGCCCATCTAAACAGTTAAGCTGTTCGGCATTTAAACCTTAATATCAATAATGGCGCAATCCTTGTAGTGCGTTTAGCGAAGCCATGCCGCAGGCTTTGCATCTTGCTCGCTACTTATTTTTATTGGATGTTTTAACCGATTATCATGAAATTTGACGCAATTTTCTAATAACTCATTGGTGATATAAGTTGCGGCACTCTTGATTTTCAGTTGTCGTTCAAACGTGTGGATATCATCCTCCTGAGTAGGAAACAAATTGGCAATATAGTCTGTCATGAACGCCACAGACAAGTAGCGAGTTTGCTTGCGGCGGACGCGGGAAATCGCGTGAACATACAATTCCAGCGTAAACAGCTTGTAATCGGCAAGTATATCGTCTCTGAAGTTTCCCAATATCTGATTCTGATTCATATTTATCTCTGCTTGAGTACCACTAACGTAATATCATCAGCCACTTTCTGTTCACCAATATGTCGCCGTACATCGTCAATCACCACTTGTCTAATCTCCTGCGCCGATTTATGGCAATTACGACTAACAATTTCACATAACCGCTCTAGTCCATATTGTTTTCGATGGGAGTTATAAGCCTCGGTGACACCATCCGTGTATAAGACTATCACATCTCCGGAATTTAAGTGTATTGACCACTGACGCCCAAGTTACCATTGGCATAATCTAAAATTGCCAACGTTACATTTCTATAGGGATTAATCCGCTGTATGTTACTGTAAATAGTGCGATTGAGGATATCCAGAAATTTTACCGGATTAGTTTCCTCACTTTCTTGTAAGGTTCGCACCGCCGTTTGAGTCATTAGCATCAACACTCCACTTTCTAACCCATGTCCGGTAACATCCCCAATACTAATTTTGACATTGCCATTTTGTTGAATGACATCATAATAGTCACCACCAACTTCATCAGCAGGTTGCATAAATCCCGCAATATCTAGCCCTTCAATTAAATCCAGTTCCTCCTGTTTGGGTAAAATCATCTGTTGCAGTTTCTTAGTCACGTCGAGTTCAGCACTCAGCCGCAGGTTTTCTTGATGAAGTTTTTGATTCAGCGTAACAATTTCTTGATGGGCGGCTTGCAACTCTTGTTTCTGGCGTTCCAATTCCTGATTTTTCTGTTGTAACTGTTGCGCCATGAATTCAAGCTGTTTTTGATGGGTGATGTCCTTGATAACAAAACTACATCCAGAAAATCCTTTAACGGGCAAATAAATCGGTGTTATTTCTAAACGGAGATAATACGATAAATGCTGAATCTCTTGGTAGGATTTGCGTTTGCTCGTTTTGGCTTTTTCAAAATGGTGTTGGGCTGAATTAAACTGTTCATTGTCCGATAAATCAAATAAATATTTATTCAAAAGAGCAGATTCATTCAGTAAAACCCCATGAACAGAGCGGAATTGCATGATTTCCAAGAAGCGACTATTAAATTCGACTAACCGTCCCTCACTATCTAGGATAGCAATACCCTCTGATGAATTTCGCACGATACTTGTCCATCGTTCTCGTCCTAAATAAAACTCTCGAAACAGATCATCCTCTTCAGCCAGTATATTTTCAAAGATTGCCAACCATTCTTTGTCTCGTTTAACCAGTCGCAGACGGGAAATAAATTCATTTTTATTGATAAATATGACGATAGTTAAGTCCAGTAATCCTTTTTTATATTGACTTAATTTTTTGTGGAATAAAAACCTGCCTCGTTTATCTTTGCGACTGAATAAACTGTCTAAGGGCTTTCCCACAATCGACTCCGGAGTACAGGTAAAATGTTCACAAAATTCTGGAGTAACATTGAATATGGTTAGGGAGTCATCTAAGATGAGCATCCCTCCTGTATAAACGGCATATAAAGGACAATCTTTCATGATATTAGCTCCTGTTTAAAACGTTATTTACTAAATAGTGGTTTTTCAGGTTAATAAATGTAGTCATTACAACAATAATTCAAAGTAATTCAACCTGAAATTTACACGATGTTTCTTGACAACAAATACAGTGGCTTTCTTCCGAACCATACGTTCCTACCCGTTCCTCAACCGTACCTTCGCCATGCAGCAATGCCATAATTCCCGCCGCGACACCTGTTAACGTAAAACATTGGGGTTCTTTGGCTTCGCCTTTGTATTCTAGATAACCTAAAGCTTCATATCCATTCAGGGCTTCCATTTGCAAACGTTCACCCGGTTCATATTCTAGAAAAATAGGATCAACCACCGCAAAGGAAAGAGACGTTCCACCGGAACGTCTCTACAAGGTTAAATCAGGGATAATGTTGTAGCTGATGTTACCCTTAAAAAAAATTAAATCAGAGCATAAACTTTTGCTTCCCATGGGAAAATCGGTTCTCTGCCCACCCATTCAGGAGGAACGATGCGGTCTTGGGTAATTTCTTTCCACTGCTTACCGTCTGGAGTGGGCGACCAATTCGGGACTTTATATTCAGACCCGACAGGCGTTCCATAGTCGGAAAAATTAGCCACAACAATCACACATTCATCTGCTTTTTTGCCGCGCCGCCAGACTAAGACCCGTTTACCTTCATGGAAATCAGCATGAATAAACTCATTATCATTCACCGCTAACGCCTGAGATGAGGTGCGGAAGCGAACTAACCGCGCCACATACTGAAAGATGCGTTGTCGCCAATCTTCTTGGACTCGACTATAGTTAACCGGGTCAACCTGTTTATGATCCGCATGTTCATCCGTAATATCGAGATCTTGCTGATCCCCAAATTCATCCCCTGCCAAAATCATCGGAATCCCAACAGCGGTTAAAAGACAGACAAATGCTAGCTTAATCCGGGGTTCAGTATCATAAACTCCATTATTGATCAGGTAGTTATAGAAGCGCTCATTCCCTAAGCCACCTACATCATGGGATGTGAGATAGTTCACCGCTTGAGCGCTATCGGTAAATCCGAGAAAACGACAATCAATCAGTTTGCGGACACTCCATTCAAAGCTAGAGTCATTAAACGCATTCTTGCCTAAAATTACTTGTCGAATAATTTGCTTAAATTTTTCATTCCACAGTCCATCTAAGCGATTTTGATGAACCAAGGCTAAGGGAACACTTAATTCTTCACCCACAACTAAAAAATGCTTACTGGAACCGCCCCGTTTTTCCCAAAGGGTGCGGGCTAACTCTCGGAACTTTTCTAAAAAGTCATAATTCCCGACATTATTAACGCTATCCAGTCGTAAACCATCCACCCGATAGTAGTTCAGCCAATGAGCCATATACGCTTTCATATATTCACGGGCTGGCACAAACCAGGATTTTTTGCCCAGAATTGGATGATACCCTTCAATCCAATAGTTGTATTTAAATAAGTCACCCCCAAAGCCGTCGCGACCCGCTTGTTCAGGATCACGTTGGGGATCGCCCGGTGGTCGCCATTGGACGTAAAAATCCAGAAAATTGATGTTTTGATACGGATTATTGCGGGAAAACGCCATCACCATATCAACAAAGAAACGCATTCCCAATTGATGGCACACTTTAATTAAATTGGCTAAATCCGTGGATGCGGTTGGTGCATCTTGACCTTCTGGATGTCCTAAATCAAAATCAGCCGCAAAAAAGTTAGCCGTACCATAGCCCCATTCCAGCTTGTCATCACTATCGGCTGGGGGCAATAATTCTAAGGCATTGACTCCTAATTCCATCAGATGCGCTTTCCCATTTGTTAACGCCTCAACATGGCAAAAATTAGGAGACGTGGCTTGGGGTTGCAACAAAGACAGCACATCCTGAAACGTACCGATTCCGACCTCTCGATTGTCCTCTGTTTTCCCTTGAGTCCAACGGGTTGGTAGTTCATAGATAACCAGTTGATTGTTCGCGGGTAGGGTGTCTAATGGGGGTTCTCCTTCCCAGTTCACCGTTTGTCCCCCCGGATCACAGGGTATTAATGAGCCATTCTGATACAAAATAACACTAGCCGGATCATGACTGGCAATACCGCCTTCCTCATCAGGTATGGGGGCGATGATCCGGCGGTCTACAGTTGTGGCGGTTGGATCGGTGCAATAGAGAACTTTATTAATAGTGTTGGGGTTATAGGGTTCAGTGTTGTGGATTTTAAACCAGTACAGATAAACTTGCCCTTCTGTCAAACCACAGGCTTGAGCCGAGATTTCCCACAACTCTAGGAACTCTGGAGATTGGCTGAGGGGGTATTCCCCAACTTTCTCGAATCGATCTGAAGCCTTAGCTGAAGGTTTCGCAATGTAAACGCTGGGTGGTGGTTGGGATATACCCGGACGCCACAAGACGAAGTGGGTTTGCTTGCGGCTCAATAGATCGACGAGCATAGTATGGGTCTCCTGAATGGGAATCTTACTTTAGGTTGATCCGTACAACCGACCACCATTCTATTCTGGAGATTTAAAAAGTCAATTGTCGGGTTTCCCTTTAGCCACTGTAGGGGCGGGTTTAGGTGGAATGGTAGTGACTGGTATGCTGGTGGGCAATGCCCACCCTACGGTATATCAAGGGTTTCAGCGATTCCAAAAGGCTTAAGTCAGTGCCATTAGGTTTAGGGACAATTGTAGGGGCGGGTTTAGGGACTAAATTCAACTATTCACCGATAACGGAACAACAAAACCCGCCCTCCCCACTAATAAATGAACAACAAAACCTACCCCATCTTTCCAAAACCAACCCAATCATGAGCCAACTGCAACATCGCTGGGTCGTCAATGCAGCCGAAGCCAAGGGACTCATCGAACAAAACGCCGCAACTGTGCTAGATGTCCGCCAGCCGATATCCTGGTTTTTCAGTCATGTTCCTAGTGCAGTTTGGTTGGGATGGTGGCAATTCTTAGAGCAACTGTTACCCCCGAACGGAAAACTGCTCAAAGACTCAAAGATACTCGAAGAAAAACTGCGGCGTTTAGGTATCTGTAACCGTAAACCTGTTATCGTGATTGGCAATCCCCCGAATAACTTTGGCGAAGAGGGGCGAGTGGTGTGGATGTTGCGGACTCTGGGACACCCCCAAGCGGCTTTCGTCAATGGCGGACAGGCGGCGCTGGTTTCTGTGGGAGTTCCCACGGTTTGGGGAGTGACTCGTCCAGCACCCGGAGACTTTGTGGTCAAACCTACACCCTTATGGACGATTCAGCGACATCAACTGCAAGACAATTTGACAACTCAAGCCTATTTAGTCATTGATAGCCGTTCACCAGAAGAATTTGCTGGCGCTACGCCCTACTGTGAAAAGCGGGGTGGACATATTCCTGGTGCTGTGCATTTCCACTTCCGGGATTTAATGGATAAAAAAGGGTACTTACTTCCCCCAGAGGAAATTATGACTCAGTTATATCAACGGGGATGCGATCACGAGACTCCGATTGCTACCTATTGTACAGGGGGTGTGCGCTCTGCTTTTATTGTCGCGGTGCTAACTGAGTTAGGGTATACCTGTGTCAAAAACTATCCTGGTTCGATGTGGGAATGGTCATCTCATCCGGCTAAGACTCATCCTCTAAATAAGTAAAACGCAAAAAGACACGGTAGCGAGCGAGACGCAGACGCAGTAGCGAGCGAGACGCAGACGCAGTAGCGAGCGAGACGCAGACGCAGTAGCGAGCGAGACGCTCGCACTACAGCAACTTTTCCTCTTCTCTATTCCCGGTTAAGCTGAAGTTCCCCTTACTCAAAAATTTATTCAGCAAGCCCTCAGTAATTTTACGGATTTCCTTCTGCGTTTTTCTCTTTCCCTTTCATTGCTTTGCCAATATACATCAGGGATGTGTTATCACTGATTTTAGCTTGAAATCGTCTAGTCTTTTTATAGTGAATATAGGCACGAATATTTTGATATGAATAAATCCCAAACAAGTCAAATCCTTTAATATCTATATCACTAAATCCAACTTTAATTAAACAGTTTTGCAGTTCTTGTGGTTGAATAAACTTGTGCCAATCATGCACACCACGGGGGATTTCTTGTAAAATATCTTCCAACAAAACTATAAATATTAGTTTTGACTTGAATGTGCGGTTAATGGTGTCAAAGAAAAAGTACCCCTGAGGTCGCAAAACTCGATAAATTTCTGCCACTGCCTTTTGCCAATCGACAACATGTTCTAAGACATCTACACAAATGACAGCATCAAAGGTATCATTTTGCCAAGGTAAAGCTTCAGCTTGCCCAACTTTGTAGTCAATCTCCCAGTTCTGAGTTGCTGCATGGTTTCGAGCGCTGATAATGCATGGATAAGAGCGGTCAATTCCACTGACACTTGCCCCCTTTGCCGCCATAAACTCACAAGAATACCCGCCACCACAGCCGACATCTAAAACGTTCAAGCCTTGCCAGTCTTTAACATAATAATCAAAGAAAGTAAAGCGAGGTGAATTGAGATAAGAGAGGGTATATATTTTTTCATTTGGTTGCCACCATCGGTCAGCCATCCGGTCGTAAAACTCTAAGTCATTTCGTTTTCGGGGGTGATTTTTCATCATTTCAAGGCAAAATCTATATATTGATCCTATTTTGGAATATCTAAGTAAGCTGTCACACATTTAAATTGGGAATGAGTAGCGAGCAAGATGCTCGCATTACAACATTCTGACTACTTAGACCCACACTATCGATCAATCATGTCATCTTCTGTGTCTATTATCATTCCCACCCTGAATGAGGCAAGTTGTTTAGAACGCACCTTGCGCCATCTCAATGTGTTGACGCCTCCTGCTTTAGAGGTGATTGTGGTGGATGGTGGAAGTGAAGACGAGACCGTCGCGATCGCGTCATCCGCCGGAGTACAGGTTATACTCTCTCAGGACGCTGGACGTTCGATCCAGATGAACCAAGGCGCACAACAGGCAAAGGGAGAGATTCTCTGTTTTCTTCATGCTGACACATTAGTGCCTGATGACTTAATTTCACTCATTCAACAGACTTTAACTGATCCAACGGTTGTCTGTGGTGGATTTATCTCCCTGATGGCGGGTTCACGAACGACGCGCTGGGGGATATCGTTGCATAATTATCTGAAAACATACTATGCGCCTCTACTGTTTCGACCTCATTTATTTAGTCGAGGATTGCGCCTGTTGTTTGGGGATCAAGTGATGTTTGTTCGCCGCCTCGATTTCTGGGAATGTGGCGGGTTTGATCCCACGTTACCGATTATGGAAGAGGCGGATTTGTGTCTGAAGTTGGTCAGGCGGGGACGAATTCGCTTGGTGAATCGGGTGGTTCAGAGTTCTGATCGCCGCGTGGCAGGTTGGGGATCACTGAAAGCGACGGCGATTTATGTTTATGTGGGTGTATTGTGGGGGTTGGGGATGCCTGCATCTTATTTAAAGAAATTTTACGCGGATATTCGCTGATCGTTGAGCGTCCAGTCGTAGTCCAGGTAGATAATGGGAGTATTCGGCGCGATCGCACTATCCGTTTTCAAGTAAGCGCGGATATAATCGGGGATAGAGTCAGCAATTTTGAGAAAATCATCCCCATACCATTTGAAAATACGACTACAATAAAGGGTCTGATTAGATGGCTCGTATCGCACTTTATCAGGATTATTAATAAAGCGGCTGGCGTCTTCCTCTAATTGGTTGTGTACCGATTCTGCCCAATACGCACCCGGACGCAGCAAGGGACAGCCAATCGCTGCACAAACCAAGGCAAAATGAATGCGAGGTTCATTGAATTCACGGCGCAGGATTTTGTGTTCGATTTGGTTAAGGCTGTAACGGCGATTGGGTGGCAAAGGATGGGTGAAGAACCAGAGAAAGGCTATCCAGTTGGGGATACCGAAAATCCGGGGTAGGATGGAGTTCATCGGGTATCGTGCCAAAACGGAAGCAATCACAGAGGCATTATAGAGGTTAATCCATAGCGCTAATTGTTCATCGGGATTGGAGAGAGATTTGGGCTCGAGTTGTTCTACAGTCTCTAACCAATTCATTAATGTTTGGCAGGATTGCTGTGACCAATCCTGATAATTGACACGACCATTTTTATCAACGTATTGGTGTAGAAGTTGATCCCAGAGGGTAAAGTCAATCATTTCCGTACCTGTTATGCTAAACTAACGGGTTTTCCCTCTTTTTGACCAAACTGTCTTATTGCCCTTTCAACCAACTCGACAAATCGTCAATACTGTTGAAGTCCAAGACATCTTCCCCTAAACGTTCTAAATTTTCAAGAGATAAGTCTTCAATTTGGCTAGTTATTTCAATAGGGAGTTCACCAAAACGCTTTTTCAGTAAACGCATTATTAATCGGTTTACCCCTTTTTGTTCTGCATAAGCCAGCCGCCCTTTTTCATCTTGTAAAATCATTCCTCGCCTATCTATAACTTCAAATTCTTCGATTGTCATGTTCGCTTGGCTCGCTAAATTTAAAGCAAGTTCTATCTCTGACACTTGTCCTAACGTATCGGGAATATCTTCCAAGATTGCGGCTTCTTTGAGAAAATAAAACTGAGAACTTGACCCGGATTATAGGGATTGACGATGGTTAAAGATTTAATGACTGACTCCCCGGCATAAATGATCGCATTGAGAAAGCTGATTAATATCTCTTTACTCTG
This sequence comes from Coleofasciculus chthonoplastes PCC 7420, assembly GCF_000155555.1. Lineage (GTDB taxonomy): Bacteria > Cyanobacteriota > Cyanobacteriia > Cyanobacteriales > Coleofasciculaceae > Coleofasciculus > Coleofasciculus chthonoplastes_A. The sequence continues at coordinate 34,244 of NZ_DS989858.1, read as the reverse complement.
TTCAGAACCGAATATTTTTTTAAATGCGTAATCGACTTTAGGGCTGATAAATCTCATCGGTTTCTCCCTTTTGAGTCGCTAGTACAGCTAGGCAAAAATACTTGAGCAGCTTCGTAGATACGATGAAGCAGGGGGAGCAGAGGGAGCAGGGGAAGCGGGGGGAGATATTAGCTGTTCAGTTATTTCTGCTTTCTTGCACTAGGGATAGAATATTTTTGAATTTTACCACAAAGACCTCCTGTATAGCCCCATCACCATCAAGCCAAGAGAGACGCGATCGCATAATTCCACCAATCCCCGATAACTTAGCTTGTGGTGGCGCTGTCTTGACTTTCAGCCAAGCGTGGTGCTGATTAAGCCTGGTTGAATAAGGAAAACTTTTGATTTTTAGGTTTTAGTTTTAATATTCTCAAGACAATCGGATTTAGGGCGGGCAGAAAAAGTCACTGGCAAATCCTGAGTTGACGGGGGTTTGAGTGTGTAGTATGTTGTTACAGTAATGTTGTATTGGGTATTTCTTGTAGCATTTTTTTTAACTACATCGCTTAAACGCCTTGAAAATGCGTGATTTTACCCCCTCTATGGTCGAAAAATTTAAATTATACAAATATATTACATTACCCAATTGTCAGAACTCGCAAAGGGACTAATTTGACAAAAAAGTCATTTAGTGTATTAAACAGAAATTAAAATAGGTATGATTAAGTTAGGACTTACGCAAAGCCTCTAAGTGTTCTATGTGTAGGGTGGGGAAAGCGTAGCGTAACGCACCTTTGCCACGATACGTGGTGTAGATGCGTTAAGCTGTTCGGCATTTAAACCTTAATATCAATAATGGCGCAATCCTTGCCGTAGTGCGTTTAGCGAAGCCATGCCGCAGGCTTTAGCGAAGCCATGCCGTAGGCTTTGCATCTTGCTCGCTACTAATACCCAATTTAAATGCATGACAGCTTAATATTACAGATGCACAGAGAAATAAAACTATGCGAGAAAAAATCGTTAAAATTTTATTTACTCCTATTCCGGGAACCAAAAGTATAGAACAAGGACTGTTCAGAGTTATTTGTATGTCATCAACTAAATCAAGACAGTGGTCAGTTTCTAGTTTAATTTTTCTCCTCAAGTCACTTCGCTGGTTCGTACCGAGTGTAAGTGTCTTATTAGCGATTTGGATGATTGGCGGTAATTTCCTCGCTTCTCAACAGGAAAAGGAAATTGAACAGGATATCGACGAATTTGTCGAACGGTTTCCGGATACGGAACCGAACGATTCGGCTTTGAAATTGCGAGCTTTGATGGCAAAATTGGGAATATCTGGAGGGGGCACGCCTGAGTTTCCTATCGACGCCTATACCAGGTCTCATCCAGATTTTACTATTTCTGAAAGTGACCGACAAGCTTTTGAAGAAATTAGGGAAGAACTAGGAGATTATTTAAATGCTCAAATCAGCAAACCCAATGATAACGTTGATCCAATACCTGATAAATTAAGGCAATATTTGATGAATAATCAGGAAAAGCTAGAAGCTATTCGTCAGCATATATTGAATAATGAAGTTCCACAGTGGGAGAGAGATATGACTCCAATAGTGGAGAGTGATTATACGTTTGGTTTTCCCAGTCATTTGAATTTAATTAATTTACAAAAGGTAATTTTACTGGATGTCTTAGAAAAAAATAGCCGTGGTCAACTTAAACAAGCCGAAGAAATGCTAGAGGTATCCTGGAGACTCAATCAGTCACTTCGTAACGACTATTATCTTATTAGTCAATTGGTTGTCTTAATTATGGGTAGATATAGTACAGGTGTAATCAGAAAGCTTGAATATCTTCCCGTAGAGTGGCAGCAGCGCTTGCTAGAACATGACTACCATCAATCAGTGTTAATTTCTCTAGAAACAGATTTTTTATTTGAATTCAACTTTATGCGAAGTTCACCTTTATATTTACCTCTTGTATATTCAACTGAAGAGGTGTTTAGTCCGGAAGATTTATTATTGGCTTTCCTAATCAAATTTCCTATTTTCAAACCTTATCGCCGCTTTTCTGCAATTGATACGTATAATATACAAATAAAACGTCTGGCAGAATCTAAGCAACAGAATATATGTTTGTCAGATTCAGCTGCATCAGCAACAATTGATACAACTCCAGCCTGGTGGAATATTCCCGGTCAGACAATAGTACCAGCCAGGTTCAATGGACATCACAGAGCAACCCATTATATGCTTGACTTAGAATTAACTCAAAAAATATTGCAGGTTAAAGCAATAGCCGCAAAAACCGGAAAATGGCCCCAGTCAGTCCCGAATATGGAGTCTAAGATTTGTCCTGGTGTTGAATGGGTTTATCAAGTGTCTCCTGATGGTACAATGTCAATTTCTCTAAGTGAGCAACCTGAATGGTTAACCGAAAGAATAGAAAATCAAAATGCACTTCCTCTAACCTACAGCACTCGGCGAATTCCCGATTATGAACAATCACTGAATTAAGCGGAACGGATAGCGAAGACAGCGCAACTACGAACGAACTTGAATCAATGCTATGCTTACACAAGCTAAACGAAATGGTTTTACTTTCATCATAATTGGCTGTATCAGCCTTTCATTCCCGCTGCTGAGTGTGAGTCAGGGATGGGGAAAAGAATCCGTTGAGAAAGAAACGTCCTCCTATATAGAACAATTAAAAAACGATGACGATTGGCGCAAGCGTAGTCAAGCGGCTTCAGCTTTGGGGGAAATGGGTTCAGAACCTGCTATTCCAGCGTTAATTACAGCCCTAAAAACTGAGCAAGATGAAGTGGTTCGCCTCAGAGCAACCTTTGCCTTAATCAAGATTGGTTCACCTGCTATTCCCAGCTTAATCGAAACTCTTAAACATGAAAACGCATCGGCTCGATATAGTGCGACTTTTGCTCTAAGTCAAATGAGTTCACTGGCTTTTCCCAGTCTGACTGAAGCCTTACAAAGTGAGCATGAACTCATTCACACTAATGCAGCGTCTGCTATCGCGAAAATTGCTGAAAACCGCACAGATAAGGTAGAGCGTCTATCCACATCTGATTTAGTGCAAGCTATCTCTAATTTAGAACAGGCTCAAAATCGTATCACTTCTTTCCAAGCTATTGAGGAGAACATCAATCCAGTTCAAGCAGGGTTTAAACAGGAAGACATTGAGACAATACGAGACTCTCTAACTATTCTGAACGCTGAACGACGCGATCGCATTCTGTCTCAAACTTATCTCAATTCCAGGTAGATTGAAATCTTATACGCCTTTACCAATCATGCTCACCCTTGACCAACCTGTTGCCGAAGACGTAACGGAGTTAGTCAAACAATCTAGCCAATTAACGGGAAATTCTCACCAAAAAGCGGGTATCCTGTTGTATCAAGAACCACCAGATACCCTTTTCCGAATGCGGATGGCGGAAGTTAGACTACGCGACCATTTTATCCTGATTCCGATTCCTTTTGCCGCGATTGAACAAGCGTTATTAGATAGTAGCACAGCTTCTGGACTTTTAGCCCAATATACAGACCGCTATTTACCCGGTGCTGACTTGTTTGATGATCGGAATGCTATTGGCGATACTCTCTCGTTTTTTGGTCGTGTCGAACTTCTTAATCGTCTGGAAGAAGAACTTCGTCGTAACCAAGGGATTGGACTTTTTGGCTTACGCAAATCTGGCAAAACCTCCATTCTCCTACAATTAAGTTTTGCCATGCGCCAGCATCCTGTTGTTCATATTGACCTGCAACGCTATGGCGGAAAACAGCGTTATGGGGCTGAATTACTCAATCAAATCCTACAACAACTGAGCAAATTAGTGAATGAACACCATCCTCAATCAAAGGATACGAAATTCAATTGGGTTCGTAGTAGGCACTTTAGTGCCAGAAGCGCTAAATCGCTGACTACAAACTCTGCCAGAAGCGCTAAAGCGCTCACTACAAACTCTGTGCGATCGCGCTGCTGAAACTCCTCACCTGTAATCAAGAGACTCAGCCACAGATAACCGAGGAAGCCTTGTTCACTCGACTCAACCCCGAATTCACCGAAAGCCAATGTCTAGACGCCCTACTCTGGCTAGAAGCCGTAGGATTAATCCATCGAGACGCGATCGCGGACAAGGATTACTATCAGTTACAGGTTCCCCTTCTATCACGCTGGCTACGGATGCACATGAAACCCGAACAGATGCAACAATGGCAGCTATAGCAAAAGGCAGTGGTTCGACAAGCTCACCAACCAGGCAGAAGGTTTATGATGAGTATGTTGTCGTTTTAGCTAACAAATGACGAATGACAAATGACAAATGACGAATAACAATCGCCCCTTTGATAATTTTAGACTCGCTATCTCGAAACCCGACTACTTTTTTGGACGTCAGAAACTCCTCGCCAACGTCATGCGATCGCCTTTTCAAGTGAGAATCATTCTCGGTGGACGCCGTTTAGGTAAAACTAGCACGTTGAATGCTATTCAATGGACGCTTTTCAACCAAAATAGCCGCGCTTTTCCCGTTCTTTTTAACTTACAACAAGAACAACCCGAAAGTCTAGATAACTTACGATATTTGCTAATTTTACGATTACAAGAAGCGCTTATCCAAAAGCAAACCCAATCACCCAACGCCGAGTCTCGATTAAGCTTGAGACGAACCTATCGCCGCTTAATCAGACAGTTCTCTGGCGGCGAAATTGGCATATCTGGATTTAAATTAAATGTTACCAATCCCCATCAAGAACGGCGTTTAATTCACGAAGACTTCCGCCAAGATTTATTGAAAATCATTAAACACCTACAAAAGCACAAACTTGAAGGCATTTGCTTCCTCTTAGATGGCGCAGAAATTATTGTCCGCCAAGATTGGGCAAATGATGCTTGGAGTTATCTGCGGGGATTAAAAGACACCGACACCGCCATCAACCCTTTCTTAGGATTCTGTTTCTCTGGCTATCGTGACTTAAAAGATTATCAGCAACGAGTCGGTTCTCCGCTGCTGAATATTGCCGATGTAGAATGGTTAGGGACATTAACCGAATCCGACACGCGATCGCTGATTGTTCAACGCAGTCAAAATGAAGATGTTCCTCTCACAGAATCGGGAGTTAATACGATTCTAGACTGGGCGGGATATCATCCCTATCTCACTCAACAACTCATTAATGAAATTTTCGATGATTATCAGATGGGAAAATCCCGTTCGACTGAGAGTTTTATGTTGCATCAACAACGAAAACATGACCGCGATTTTTCCGCTTGGTGGGATGAAGATCAACGATCTTATGGTTTTAGTCAGGTAGAACAAACCGTTTATCGTACCCTTATTCAGCAGCGAGAGGGAACGGCTGAAACATTAGCAGAACAAGCACAATTTAGTTTTGGACAAGTTGCGGATGCGCTGGAAGTTTTGACGGGAACAGGTGTGATTCACCAGGTAGATGATGAGCGATACAGGATGGGTTCAAAACTCTTTGAAGAATGGGTGGTACGGGAGAGACGTTAAGGAGGATGAGATGAATTCACAGTTAAGCTGTTCGGCATTTAAACCATAATGTCAAAAATTGTGAGTCCTTGTAGTGCGTTAAGCGAAGCCATGCCGTAGGCTTTGCATCTTGCTCGCTACTAATACCCAATTCAAATCGCTACTAACACCCAATTCAAATCGCTACTAATACCCAATTCAAATCGCTACTAATACCCAATTCAAATCGCTACTAATACCCAATTCAAATCGCTACTAACACCCAATTCAAATCGCTACTAACACCCAATTCAAATCGCTACTAATACCCAATTCAAATCACTACTAACACCCAATTCAAATCGCTACTAATACCCAATTCAACTCACTACTAACACCCATTTAAATGCATTACAGCTTGTTCAAGCTAACATAATTATTCGATAAAGGTCAATTAAGGTTTGATCATCAAAAACACGCCAACAGCAATCATTATACAGCCGGCAATCATATTGATTCCTTTTCTTATTCTCGAACTGATCAGTAATCTCGCTTGATCCGCCATGAATGCATAACCGAGTTTGACACCGCCTACAGCTACGATAGTAATCGCGATAATAATGATAGTATCAAGATAAGAGATTTGGGACAGATCAATAAAAGCTGGGAAAAACCCCAGATAAAATAAAGTTGCTTTTTGATCAGCTAATGTAATAGATAATCCGGCGATAAAACTAGACAGCCAAGAAGATTCCATAACGGCTGCTGTCTCCACCTTATTCAATTTTGCCCGACATAACCCTATACCTAACCAGACAAGATAAGCACCACCCAGGTACTTAATCAGGAAAAATAAACCTCCCATTTTTGCTGCCAGCAGTGATAAACCCCAAATGGCGATGAGAATGAAAATGATGTCACCGACGACTATTCCTAGGGTTGTGAAAACACCATGAATAAATCCAGACGTAGCGGATCGGGTGGAAACAGTTAATACACTGACACTGGGAATAGAAGCCAGAACAACCATTGCACTGAATAATGCAACAATGGTGCTAAAGGTCATACTGCTTTGCATAACAATTAAATCGTTAATTGGGGGATAGGTTGTAGGTTGGGTTAACGCCTGTTACTAGGGCAGAATATAGGCACCAAGGTTCCCTTACTACAAGCCGAATCTAATTCATCAAATAAGGTGTGTCACGCCAGTCGGTTGGGTTAAGCCACGAAACCCAAAAATGTGAAGGCGCAATGGGAGTACGGTATTTGATAAAGGGCACGATACTATCGTGCCCCTACCCAATCAATCTTAATCAGTTAAGCTCGATTTAAGATGACTGATTTAGAAACGCCTCGATCGCGTCAGCAGCCAGATGGCTAATCGGTTTACCTTGACTGGCGGCGGCGTCTTTGAGACGGCTGTAAAGGTCATCGTTGAGGGAAATCCGATGTCGGGTTTTCTTGGTGGGTTTGGGGAATTCGTAATTAGCCGAATACTCCCGAATCGCATCAAATCCCACGCGATCGCAAAAATCACCGAAACTTTCCCCAGGTTCGCGCTGTTGCTTGAATTGCATGAACATGGGTTCGAGGAAGGATTCAAGTTCTTCAATCGGCAGTTTTTCGATATAGGCTCGTGCTAACCGGGTTTGATCCGGTGAACCGCCTAACCACATTTGATATTTCCCAGGCGCACTGCCCACAAATCCTAATTCTGCCATGTAAGGTCTGGCACATCCATTGGGACATCCCGTCATCCGGATGACAAAATGGTCATCCTTTAATCCCAGCTTGTCCAACAGCGCCCGAATTCGTTCGGTAATCCCTGGAATTGCCCGTTCTGATTCAGTAATCGCTAACCCACAGGTGGGTAGGGCGGGACAAGCCATGGAATAGCGGACTAGGGGTTCGATTCCCTCTGGGGTGATTTGTACCCCATGTTGGTTGAGAATCTGTTCAATGGATTGCTGCTGGTTCTTTTCAATCTCATACAGAATGGCATTGTGATTAGGTGTTAGCCGCATGGGTAGGTCAAATTGCTTGACAATTTCCCGTAAAGCTGTTTTTAGTTGGAAATTCCCCTCATCTTTGACTCGCCCATTCTCAATGGAAATGCCTAAAAATAACTTACCGTCTCCTTGCTCATTCCATCCCAGATAGTCTTTGTATTTAAAGGCAGGGAGAGGTTTGTAGGGGGCGATAGGCTTACCGAAGTAGTCTTCAACCTTAGCGCGGAACTTATCAACCCCCCAATCATTGATTAGGTACTTCATTCGAGCATGACGACGATTTACGCGATCGCCATAGTCTCGCTGAGTTGCCACAATCGCTTTGATTAAGTCGAAGATATCATCTTTATCCACATAGCCAATCGGATCAGCCATACGGGCAAAGGTTTCTTCCTTATTATGGGTGCGCCCTAAACCACCACCCGCGAGAACATTGAATCCTTCTAATTCTCCCTGCTGATTCATCATCACCACTAAGCTGACGTCTTGGGTGTAGAGATCAACAGAGTTATCGCCAGGAACGGTAACACTACACTTAAACTTACGGGGCATATAGTGTTCCCCGTAAATCGGTTCTTCTTTATCCGCGAATATCGTACCATTGCCATTACGCTGACGCGCCGCTTTCACCTCTGGGGCTTCTTCAGCACTAATTGCCTTTTCCCCATCCAGCCAAATTTCATAATAAGCGCCCGTCTGAGGGGTTAATAAATCGGCAATTTTATCGGCATACTCCCAGGCACATTGGTAGTCAGGACGAGTCTTGAACGGCGCAGGAGGTGCCATAACGTTGCGGTTTAAGTCCCCGCAAGCGCCCAGGGTTGAACCCATATTGCGAACAATGGCGGCAATTGTTGCCTTTAAGTTCTTTTTGAGAATGCCGTGAAGCTGAAACCCTTGGCGAGTGGTGACTCGCATGGTATGGTTCCCGTACTCATCAGAGAGTTGATCCAGCGTCAGATAGAGTTGGGGGGGGATAAACCCGCCGGGAGAACGGGTTCGCAGCATGAACTGATAGTCTTTTTCTTGCCCTTTAACCCGGTTATCGCGGTTATCTTGCTGGTAGGAACCATGAAATTTAAGAATTTGTACGGCATCACCACTGAAATGGGTGGTGTCTTCCAGCAACTCACTGGCTACGGGTTCGCGTAAGCAGTTACTGCGTTCTTTTATGCCTTCAAGTTTAGACGTTTTCTGTACAGAGGGATTCTGAGATACAACCATGGATGCTATAAGTCCGAACGGATCAGCTATATTACCGTAACTCTATGGGGATTACGTTGAATATTCTGATCCTAATACCTGTTTAATAAGTGTGGGCGCGACTTTGATGTGACATCCTCCCACACCAAATCAAAGATTCTAGTGTGGGCTTCCAAGCTTCACAACTTGGATTTCCTGCTTTTTCCCCTTCGGCTACGCGGTAGCTGAGCCTGTCGAAGCTCAGGGGATTTCGACACTTACCTAGACTGAGACGAGTACATTTCAGTCCCCGGTAGACCGTCTGCACAGGCAGTTTCCATTCCCGCTAGCCCAGCGGTACTAGTTAGTTTGATTTGCGTTGGTTGTTGTTATCGAATTCGTTACTCAACTCACGGTGCAGCAATTTCAACTAGCTTTGTGAGCAGATGTATCGAAGTCAATGTCAATTTACCACATTGAGGTTGGGGGAGTCCAGTGTATCCCAACGCCCAATTAAAAATTATGGCGTGGGTCTTATTGCTCCCCCAAAACCCACAAACAATTAGATAAATTCCCGTACCCGTATAGAGGGCGATGGTATAGAGAACCGTTTCCCGGTCTGCTTTCATTGCCGCTTCAGGGGAAGCGTAACCGGGTCTACAACAAGCATGGCTCATAGGACAACGTTTAATTCTTGATTTTTGATTTTATCCGAATATTTGGCGCTAATTTTTCGCCCGATCTGCGATGATGGGCTTTTGCACGATGACGTGTAAGGTGTATAATTTTTACTTATGAGTACTGCTACCCATGACATTGTTGCCAAACTCTGGAATCTCTGCAATATCCTCAAAGACGACGGAGTAACCTACCATCAGTATGTGATCGAACTGACGTACCTGCTGTTTCTGAAGATGGCAAAGGAAACCAGCACCGAGCGTCAACTTCCGGAGGGTTATCGCTGGGATGATCTAGAGGGACAAACAGAGAAGCCCTTGGAATTCTATAAGGGGCTGTTGAGCTATTTAGGCAGTCACGGCTCTACGTTGGTTAAAGAAATTTTTACCGATGCCCATTCTTCTATTAAAAAGGACACGACACTTTCCACCCTAGTCACTAAGATTGACAAGCTTGACTGGTACAGTGCCAAGCGAGAAGGACTGGGTGATATCTACGAAGGGTTGTTAGAGAAAAACGCCAATGAAAAGAAAGCTGGGGCTGGACAGTATTTCACTCCCCGTCCACTAATTGACAGTATGGTGCGTGTAATGCGTCCTACCCTGGATGATATTATTCAAGACCCTGCTGCGGGTACAGGTGGATTCTTAATTGCTGCCAATCGCTATATCCGAGAACATAGTAATCCGAATAGTTGGACTAACAAACAAAACAACAAATATCACGGCAATACTTTTTATGGCATGGAGCATGTCCAAGACACCCATCGTCTGGCATTAATGAATTTGATCCTCCATGGGCTAGATTCTGCTCCCCAAGGTGCAGGCATACAGTATGGTGATACGCTTTCACCGGATGGACAAGCCTTACCGCCAGCGACGCTGATTCTCACCAATCCGCCATTTGGTAGCAAAAAAGGTGGAGGCTTACCCAACCGTTCAGATTTTGAGTTTCCCACCAGCAATAAACAATTTTGCTTCTTGCAACACATCTACCTGGGGTTGAAGCCCGGAGGTCGTGCTGCTGCCGTGTTTCCTGACAATGTGCTGTTTGAAAGCAACGTGGGACGGCAGATCCGGACTGCTTTAATGGACAAATGTAACCTTCATACGATTTTGCGTTTACCCTCTGGTATTTTCTATGCTCAAGGTGTTAAGACAAACGTGTTATTTTTTACCCGTGGTAAGAAGCAAACAGGCAATACGAAGGAAGTGTGGGTATATGACCTGCGGACTAATACTCCCCAGTTTGGTCGGCGGACATCGCTGAGGCGTGAATATTTTGCTGAGTTTGAAGCCTTCTTTGGCGATGATCCATTGGGTGGTTCTCCTAGTTTGGCACAGCGTACTGACACCGGAGAAGAAGGACGCTTTAGACGATTTTCCCGTGACTGGATTGCTGAACGTGACGACAATTTAGACATCTCCTGGCTCAAGGATGAACGGGAAGAGGAGAACGGCGAGTTACCTGAACCGGCAATCCTTGCCCAGGAAGCAATCAGTGAACTGGAAGCAGCAATAGCCGAGTTACAGGGCATTGTGCAAGAATTGGGAGAAGAAATCAGTTTGTAGGTACAGCGTGAGAACGATGCAGAGCATCACACTAAAATCCCATATCGGTAGTGATGGTCTTTTGAAGGTTCATTTACCTGACATGAGAGATACGGATATCGAGGTTGTCATTGTCTATCAAACGACGCTACCTAAAGGGGTTGAAGCTGCCTCTGTTTCACGGTTTTACGGATGTATCCAGGATGACTCATTTATTAGACATCCTCAAAATGAACAAGCTGAAGGCGAACCCCTAGAATGAAATATTTTCTTGATACAAACCTCTGCATCATTTATCTAAAAGGCAGAAATTTAAACGAAAAGCAGAGGCTAGAGTCGGTTCCTATTGAAGAAAACGTTAGTGACACATAATATAAGAGAGTTTGAGCGTGTGGATGGGTTGCAAGTTGAAGATTGGGAGGTTGAGGCATGAGTGAGCATCCACTATCTTGGATTGGGGTAACTTTAGGTGATCTTCTACGTTTTAATTACGGAAAGTCGCTACCTGAGCGTGCCAGAAGTGGTGCTGGTTTTCCTGTTTATGGCTCAAATGGGATCGTTGGTTATCACGATGAACCCTTAACTGATGGGGAAACGCTAATCATCGGTAGAAAGGGAAGTGTTGGAGAAGTGCATTTTTCGCCTGGAGCTTGTTTCCCGATTGATACTACTTACTATGTGGATCAGTTTCATGGTATGCCAACACGATATTGGTTTTATCAACTCAAAAATCTTGGTTTGAGCGAGTTGGATAAAGCTACTGCAATACCAAGTCTTAATCGTAAAGATGCTTACCGTGTACAAATTCATCTCTCCCCCCTCAATGAGCAAAAACGTATTGCTGATAAACTCGATGCGTTGTTGGCGCGGGTGGATGCGTGTCGCGATAGACTGATTCGTGTGTCGTTTATTATCCAACAATTGCGACAGGCTATTCTTACCGATGGAATATCAGGAAAAATTACGCAATATTGGTCTAAAAACAATGCAGAAAATTTAGCTTATAATCATCAAAATATTGTTGGAAAGCTGTCTGATTTTGCCGATGTAATTGATCCGAATCCTTCGCACCGATATCCATCCTACAAAGGTGGAACAATTCCAATTCTTGCAACGGAGCAAATGTCTGGATTAAACGATTGGGATACTTCATCTGCAAAATTGATAAAATATGATTTTTACGAAGCGAGAAAAGCAGCTCATGACTTCTTAAATGATGATATTATTTTCGCTCGAAAAGGACGTTTAGGTCTTGCCCGTAATCCTCCCCAAAATATTCGTTATGTATTCAGCCATACAGTTTTTATCATCAGAGTAAAAGCTGACAACATATTACCTTCTTATCTTCTTTGGTTTCTTCGTCAAGAATTTTGCATTGATTGGCTTCTATCAGAGATGAATAGTAATGCAGGAGTTCCTACATTGGGTAAATCAGTGATGGAACGTTTGCCCATTACAATTCCAGATTACGCAGAGCAACAGGAAATTGTTCAATGTATCGAAAAGCTGTATGCCTATGCAGATCGCATTGAAGCTCGCTATCAAAATGCCCTTACACGAGTCGAGCAGCTAACACCTACTTTGTTGTCTAAAGCATTTCGTGGTGAGTTAGTGCCACAAGATCCCGATGATGAACCCGTTTCAGTGCTACTTGAGCGCATTCGCGCCGAACGTGCAGCACAACCGAATAAACCAAAGAGAGTTGTCAATCGCAGTAAATCCAATATGACCAAGATATCTAGTCAATCGCTAACAAAGCTCATTCATCAACTCCCTAACAATACATTTTCTTTTGATGAATTGTATAGTGATATAAATAAAAAAATGAGTGGAGATTATGATTCAATTAAAGATATATTATTTACATTGCTTGATGAATCTGAGCCAAGCATTATCCAGATCTTTGATTCAGAAACGAAGGCAATGCGTTTTATGAGGAGGTATCAATGAAGCTTTTGCGAGTCTGTATTATTGCGGCTGAGACGTGTGGTGGATTACTGGATGATGTAAATGTGGGATTGCGAAGCCCATTAAATGACTATTCTTCATTTGATCCCTTGTGCATTATTGGACCAAATGGCTCAGGAAAATCTCAGTTTTTGCAAGTGATAGCCGAGATATTTCAGTCAGTCTTTCATACTTGTATTAGTGAGGAAGAGCGTATTGAAGGTAATCCCGATATTCAATTTGAAATTGAGTATTTTATTTGCCCAGAAGAGAAACAGCCGCCTATTCGCGTCCGCATATCACGGGAAGCTGTTGACAAGAAACATCCACCCCTGATAATCCAGAGAAGGGAGGAATATGATTGGATAGATTGCGATCCGAAAGCTCCTGAAACTCATGCCTTACTGCCTCAAAAGGTTGTTGGTTACACATCAGGTAATAACGAAACACTCAGTCTACCCTTCCTGGTAAGCCGTAGTGGATATGCAGATGAAGTAGGGCGAAGAGCCTTGAATGTAGCAACCCGAAGTCAATCTGTTCCTGATACTCGCTTGATGCTGATCGACTATGAAACGCATCTTGAAGTTCTCGTCGCCAACCTTCTACTAGGTGAAGATTCTCAACGGGAGGCACTTCTAAAAGAAGCACAACTGCAAGATCTACATTCATTTCGTTGTATCATTCAACTGGCGCATCAGAAAAAAAGCCAGAAAAAAACTAAACGTAAGGGCATACAATTAACTGATGAACTTGAGACTTATATTGATCAGCTCCAGCGATGTGCTACCTGCTATACCTACGATGATAAAACAGAAACCTATATATTCGATTACTGGATTAATGAGCAGACGAGAGAAGCATTTCGTTCCTTTTGGGGTAATGCCCTTAATCTTTATTCGTCATTTCACAAACTTGCCATGTTAAATGACTTAGTGTTATCAAAGAAGACACGCGATCGATTTCGGAGAGATACAAGAACAAGACGATTTGCTTCGCGCCTTCCTGAACCTCAAGATGAAGATAAAGTTTTTCGATTTGAACGAGTTATTTTTCGTAAGCAAAAGACTGGCGAAGAAATAAATGAGGAAGAGGTAGATTATGTATCGCTTTCTGATGGTGAACACCAACTTTGTCAGCTTCTCGGTATGTTTTGCATGTTGTCGTCTCCTAATATACTTTTTCTACTTGATGAACCTGAATCCCATTTCAACCCACAATGGCGGGTAAAATTCATTTCTCGCATATTTGATTTGCCCACAAAGGATGGAGAGCGCAGAAAACCCTCTAGAGCAGCTAGGCAAGACTGTTTGCTGACAACACACGCCCCCTTTATTCCTTCAGATATGCAAAGAGAGAAAGTTTTTATATTTAGTAAAAATGAACACGATAAGATCCAAATTGAAAATCCTGATGTTGAAACATTTGGTTCTACATTTGATACGATTATCGAAGAATGCTTCCGAATTCGCCCACCTATCTCTCAACGTTCGCGTGACAAAATTGAAAAACTCATGAGGAGTGATCATCCAGAAGAAATTCAAGCAGGAATTCAGGAATTGGGAGACTCTGTAGAGAAAGCATTTCTTGTCGATCACTTACGGCAGGTAAGAAATAGGGACGGAGTTTAGAATGCTTTTTGGTTATCCAATTACAGCGACAGCAGAGAACTGGCTCCACGAGTGTCTTGGTCAAATACTGCAAGCCATTCATAGCAATTTAGACAGTGGAAATACATCAATAGACTGGTCTGAATTGATTTCAGAACCCTATCGAAGTCGGCTGAAACGTCGTTTAAATATATCGAATAAGCCTAATCCAAGAAGACTAAGCTTGGGGGATAAATTGAAGAACTATCAGGAACTATTGAAAACTATTAGTGCTTCCGAACGAGAGCAAATCTTACAAGCATTCAATGATCAAAATAAGATAGCCCTTCTTTTGTCTTGCCAACATGACTGTGAGGCAATTCAAGATTTACCTCAAATCATTCAAAAACCAGTAACTGATCTGTTTAATTACGCCTTTAATATTCTTCAAGATTTAGAAATTCGCGATCAGCACTACAAAGCAATCTATGATGCGGCTTCTTATCACATCTGCCCGTTTTGTGGATATGAGGACTTCGATGCACCAGGGGCACGCCGTGAAGCATTAGATCATTATCTATCAAAAGAAAAATATGCTTTTGCGGCGGCAAACTTACGCAACCTTGTGCCAATGGGAAACAAATGCAATTCACGCTATAAGCTGGCTCAGGATATTCTTAGAAAAGATGATGGTACTCGTCGTAAGTCATTTGATCCTTATAACCACGAAACGCTTACTGTGTCCCTTGATAACAGTCAGCCTTTTGCTGGGGAACTCGGAAAAACTGGAGAGCAACTACCAAAATGGAACATTGATTTTGGCTCTAATTCTGAAGAAGTGGCGACTTGGGATGATGTGTTCCACATTCGAGAACGATATGAACGAGATGTATTGAATGAAGGATTTACTTCTTATCTGAGAGAATTTGGAAATTATTGTAAGTATGGGGACTCTGTGCCCACTTCTACTGAAGAATTAATTGATGCTATTAGAAAATATACATCATATCAAGAAAGTAATGGATTCAAAGATAAAGCGTTCTTGAAAGCGGCTGTATTCCGAATGCTACACAGACATTGCAAGAATGGCGATGAACGACTTATTCAGTTTATTAAGAATGTTGTCGGTGTCAGCGTTTAGTGCGATCGCGGTTTCCTGACGATGCTCTTGAACGTACTATTTCGACTGGCGTTTCGACTAGGGCGGCTTCGATGTGCGCCATACCCGCAACACTTGGGGAATCTGGTCTTTTTGTTCTTTGGTGAGTGTGGGGTAAAGGGTACATGTTAGGTTGGACAGAATGTTTACCTAACCCGCTCTGGTTGGGTTTCGTTCCTCAACCCAACCTACTCCTACAAAGGTGACAAGCAACATGAATGTCCTCTCTATTGAGCGCGATCGCTCTCCTTTACTCACCTGAACCTACTTCGGGCTGTTCGACAACGGTTTTGGGGTTAGCCTGATTTAACAAGAGTGAAGCCAACAGACAAATTGCCATAAGCTGTTGCTCTATTATCACAAGCTCTTTGTTTTTGTCAATGAATCAGTCTTGAAACCTACTGATTCATTTGCTCACACGCGCCAATACTCACCCAGGTGCTGGCACCATCTGCCCAATGTTCTTTTTTCCAGATGGGAGCGTTATGTTTTAAAGTATCAATGGCATATTTACAGGCAGCGAAGGCTTCGGAACGATGGGGACAGCCGACGGCAACCAAGACGCTAATTTCACCAATTTGTAGGCGTCCGATGCGATGGTGAATGACGACACGATTGACGTCAGCCCACTTCCCTCGAATGTCTTGGGCAATGGTGGCAAAGACACGCAATGCCATGGGTTCGTAGGCTTGATATTCCAGTGACACAACGGGTTTGCCTTCGGTTTGGTTACGCACAGTGCCACTCATGACGACGACAGCACCATTGGCAGGATCATCGGCGAGGGTATAGACATCGGCGAGGGATAGGGGAGCAAAGGTTATGGCGAAGCTATCATTAGTTTGTGGTTTTTTGGGAGAGGCTATAGACATGGCGATTTTGCGGGTAGATGGAGAATATTTTCTTTTTAGCGCACAGGTGCAGGGAGATTCCAATATTGCTGCGATAGGCTCTAATTAAACAATTCCTCTTCCCTCCCCTTGTAGGAGAGGCGTCGGGAGAGGTTCGGGGAGGGGGAAAGGGGAGGGGTCAGACCCCTCAGTTAATGACTAGCAGTATCCTGAGCTGGCAAAGGATCTGCTGAGGGAGGAGTTTCACTCGAAATTACGATGACCAGAGGATGCCTTAAGCGATGCTAAGCATGATATAACCTTTTGAGGATAGTAGCACTCTGAAGGGCTGTGGTAAGTTTGGGGCAATCAATAATAACGCTGTAAACTAATTTAGCTGATCTCTTGCTGACCTATTGATAATTGTGTTTAACAATGACTAACCTATACGGCATCTCTTCCCATACTTATTCTCTTATGTCCAATCTGTTGTCTAACAGGTCTATTGCAGGGTTTTAATGGAAACCTATCTAAATCATCCAACCTTTGGTTTACTTTTTCGCGTTTGCATGGTTGAAGACAACCAGGAACTGTTCACTACCCTTTACGCCCAGCGTCTATTTTTTTTGGTGACGACAGGCTCGAATGGTTTGGCGTTTGAACCGATTAGTCGTTCAGATGCTCGCCATTTAGTGGAAAATCGTCTCCGCATTCTCCGTCGTATGGGTGCATCCAAAGATTTTGAGCAGCTTCAGAAAATTCATAAGCAAACATTCCAATGAGCAGTAGCGGTAGATTTTTGGATGATTCACCCTCTCTCGTGACTCCCTTATTGCTCATCTCACATCATGACAGGCTCAATTACAGAACGTATTGCTCAGATTCGCCAACAGCTACCGCCCGACGTGCGGTTAATTGCTGTGACTAAACGAGTATCGGTAGAGGCGATACGCGAAGCCTATCAAGCTGGCGTGCGAGATTTTGGCGAGAGCCAAGTTCAAGAAGCGGCGGCTAAACAGGATGAACTGCAAGATTTGCCTGACATTACCTGGCATTTGATCGGACATCTTCAAAGCAATAAGGCAAAAAAAGCTTTAACTCAATTTCAGTGGATTCATTCCTGTGACAGCCTCAAGTTAGCCCAGCGACTGAATCAATTAGCTTGTGAGTTGGCTGTCAGTCCCCAAATCTGTCTCCAAGTCAAAATTATGCCTGATCCCCATAAATATGGTTGGACGATACCGGAATTGCTAGAGGCTTTACCTGAACTGGATCAGTGTAAGGCGTTGCAAATTCAGGGGTTAATGACGATTCCCCCCTTGGGATTGTCCCGCCAGGAAACTCTGGGTGTCTTTGAGCGGACTCGGGATCTGGCGAATGAAATTGGACAGCAAAATTGGTCGAATTTGCGAATGCATCAGCTTTCTATGGGAATGTCAGAGGATTACGCCCTAGCCATCCAAGCGGGTGCAACGATGGTACGACTCGGGCGAATTATTTTTGGTGAACGCGGGGATTAAGTCGGTGAGGAATGGAGTTATTAATTAGCATCATGAGTAAGCAACTGCTGTATAGTGCCAAAATAACTCTTATGATAAGTATTGTCTTGTAAGTAATCCCTGAGTGTTTTCACCGTTATGGGCATAGAACTACCCGTTTGATTAGAAGCGGGTGTATACTAAGGGCTTACTTTTGACAAGCTCCGGTGGTAGGAAATGTTAGGCGATCGCGGGGTAAGCTAGCCGTTTGCTTGAGGTTTTGGTCTCAACCCGCAAGAGTTAAAGACTGATACCTCAACGAGGGTCGATTTTAGCGTTTCCCGACAAACCCTAAAGTTGTGATGGAGAGTAGATCCAATGAACAATATTTTTAACAAGCTGCGAGATTTTGTGGTCGGTCCGAATGATCCCGAATATGAGTATGAATACGAGGACGTGGATGGAGAGACGTATCAAAATCTATATCAGCAAGAACCACCTATGCCAGCGCCTGCGGAGGAAGAACGTCCTCCTCGACGTCGGGTTCGGGAACGTCCCGTTGTAGGATCGGATTCAGGAATGGGAGCGGTAAATATGAACAATGTGATTGGTATGCCGGGAGCGGTTAACGGGATTTCGGAAGTCGCCGTGATTGAGCCGCGTTCGTTTGAAGAAATGCCCCAGGTGATTCAAGCCCTGAGAGAGCGCAAGTCAGTGGTTTTAAATCTAACCATGATGGACCCTGATCAAGCTCAACGAGCAGTGGATTTTGTCGCTGGTGGAACGTATGCGATCGACGGTCATCAAGAACGCATTGGTGAGAGTATTTTCCTATTTACACCAAGCTGTGTACAAGTAAGCACTCAATCGGGTGTCATTCACGAAGTTGCTGAACAAACTCGTGCGTCACGTTCAGCGCCTCCTCCCAGTTGGACGTCTGAGCCGGAACGTATGGCTCAGTAATTCAATTGAGATTGTCGAAAAGCGAATGTCCGTTCACTAAAGGAAGGGTGGGTGTCTATCAAACTTGGCATAATCGGCGGCGGGGTAATGGGAGAAGCGATCTTATCCCGCCTGATCGCACAGCAAGTTTATCGCCCTGATCAGGTGCTGGTTAGTGATCCCCAAGCCCAGCGACGAGAGGATTTAAGCCAGCGCTATGGGGTTAATGTAACCTCGGATAACGGGGTGGCGGCGGAAGCTGGCGAGGTTTTACTCTTGGCAATTAAACCTCAAGTGTTTAAGGTGGTAGCGAGTGGCTTGGTGTCAAACGATGACAATCATTCCCCAGCTTCCGAAAACTTGCCAGTGGTGATTTCGATTTTAGCGGGTGTGTCGTTAACGGAACTCGAAGCCGTATTTGAGCATCAGCCAGTCATTCGGGCGATGCCCAATACCCCAGC
>NZ_DS989858.1:0-14573 GCF_000155555.1 Coleofasciculus chthonoplastes PCC 7420 | reverse complement strand
TAAGCGCTTCACCGCTTATGTATTTTATCGTTTACTCAAGTCTCTAGCCGAGGTGGATATTCCCACAGATACGGGTGATTTTTGTTTAATGGATCGGCAAGTTGTAGATTTGCTCAATGCCATGCCTGAACAAAACCGCTACATTCGAGGCTTGCGATCGTGGGTAGGTTTTCGGCAAACTGCCATTCGGTTTGAACGTGATCCCCGTTTTGCTGGGGATGTCAAATACACCTTTCGTAAATCCCTAGGGTTAGCCGTGAACAGTTTAGTCTCGTTCTCTAAAGTACCGTTACGACTATCCACCTATCTCGGATTGCTGTCGGCGGCGTTAGCTTTATTCATGTCAGTGTTAGTCCTGTACTGGCGTTTAGCCTCACCTAATTCTCCCTTAACAGGATTTGCCACGATCGCGATCGCGATTTTCTTTCTGGGATCAGTTCAGCTCATCAGTATCGGTATATTAGGCGAATATATTGGACGAATTTATGAAGAGGTCAAAGCCAGACCCCTTTACACCCTAGCAGAAGTAGGTGGTTTCCCTGATCACTCTAGATCCCAAATCCGTTAATTTTGTCAACACTCTAGACTCAACAAACATTTAAATTGAGTATGCCCAAAAAGCATAACTATAACGTTAGGTTATCTAAA
The DNA here is from genome assembly GCF_000155555.1 of Coleofasciculus chthonoplastes PCC 7420. GTDB lineage: Bacteria > Cyanobacteriota > Cyanobacteriia > Cyanobacteriales > Coleofasciculaceae > Coleofasciculus > Coleofasciculus chthonoplastes_A. Next base: position 13,925 of record NZ_DS989858.1, on the reverse strand, counting down.
AATCCTTGGCATCTCTTAATTATTGTATTATTAGTTCTCGGTATATTCTTTCGATTTGCCAACCTGGAACAAAAACCCTATTGGGGTGATGAAAGCCTCACATCACAACGAATTTCTGGTTATACCGATGAAGATTTTCAGGCAATAGTTTTACAAGGCGAGGAAATGAAGGTAGTCGAAATCCAAGACTATCAACGTCCCAGTCCAAAAAGAGGCTTAATGGATGCCATAAATGCTTTTGTGAAACATGGCGAACATCCACCCCTCTATTACTTGATGGCGCGATTTTGGATGCAGTTATTTCAAAATGTTGTGACTACACCCAGAAGTTTGTCGGCTGTTATTAGCGTGGTGGCAATGCCTTGCATATATTTACTGTGTTGGGAACTATTTGAGTCGTCATTAATTGGATGGGTTGCCATCGGACTTCTGGCGATTTCTCCCCTTCAGATACTCTATGCCCAAGAAGCACGGCAGTACAGCCTCTGGACAGTGACTATATTATTATCAAGCTGGGCATTGCTGCGAGCCATGCGTCTCCACAGTAAACTGAACTGGGGAGTTTATGCGGTAACTCTGGCACTGGGATTCTATACGCATCTGATTTCTGTAATCGTTGCGATTGGACATGGCATCTACGTGGTTGTCCATGAAAGCTTCCGATTTAGTAAAACGCTGATCGCTTACTTGCTGGCATCTTTGGCAGGGTGCTTACTTTTTCTCCCTTGGATTGGGGTGATGATCGCTGATTCACAAGTCGAAAATCCATCTCCAGGCTGGAGCAAAACACCTACACCACTGCCATCTTTAGTTCAAAGTTGGCTGGTGAATATTAGTCACATTTTTGTCGATTTAAATGATAGTTTTGTTTATGGGAACTTATGGATTTATGCCCTGACATCCATTCTCGTCTTATACGCTATTTACTTTTTATGTAATCACACACCCAAGCGGGTTTGGCTGTTTGTCTGTCTATTAATCGCAGTCCCCGCGTTATTTTTAATACTACCGGACTTATTAGGGGGAGGAAGACGCTCGACTCCGCTGCGATATTTTATCCCGTCTTCTTTGGGTATTCAGATAGCAGTTGCTTACCTAATTTCTAGTAAAATTAATCCGGGTGTAAATGTTAATAATTGGCAACAGAAGCTATGGCAGCTAATTATAGTTGTTATCGTTTCAAGTGGAGTTTTTTCTTGCGCCCTCATATCCCAATCAGATACATGGTGGACGAAAGGTCGAGAATACTATCATACTGAGGTGGCTAAGATTGTTAATCCAACAGACCAGCCCCTGGTTATAGCAACATGGTTCGATATCCGTACTCTCAGTCATTCACTGGCTCCCCATGTTGTTCTGCAAGATATTCGCCCGCTGCAAGAGGTTAATTCTGTAGGCAAGGGTTTCAGTAATGTATTCGTGTACCAGTCTAAAGCAGCATTGGACTATTTACTTGAAGAAAATCCCAACTATAAAATAGACAAAACCTGGAAATGGAAACGGCAAACAACCCCGGTTAATACAACTCAAACGACTCTATGGAAATTAAAGATTGGAGAGGAAAATTATTAACTAAACCATGAATTTACCTTTTACTCATGCTAACCGCAAAACAGCACAGATTCATGCTGCTGTAGTCTTTGTCAGTGTAATCACAGTCATTGCATCGCTGACTCTACTGATAGTTTTGGCTCATACAGTGGCGACGACAACGATTCCCTTCGATAGCGATGAAGCTGAACACGCGGTTGATGGTTGGCAAGTTTACCATAGCCTAATTAGGCTTAATTTAGGAGACTTGTTCCAAGCGATTACCAGCCAGTCCTTCTACCCATTTATCAACTCCTTATTCGTTGCGATCGCATACCTGTTGGCTGGAGCTAGTGTTGTCTCCAGTCGTATACCATCAGTATTACTCTTCGCACTTACAGTGTTTGGCTTAGGCTGGCTCACCTGGAGGATTGCTCAACGACAAGAAGACGCCGTGAACCCAGCCGATCAATGGTTTCCCTGGACAGGTGCTATTTTCGCGATCGCCCTCGCTATTACCAGCCCGATTTTTGTCACCAATGCCGTCCTTTGTATGCTGGAAATGACGGGTGCGATGCTAGCCGTTCTGCTAATACTGATTGGGGATCAGATTGATCAAATCCGCCACCAACGTTCACGCCTGATCGGGATTGCGATCGCGGCTTTCGTAGTCATGGCAATTGTGTTAACCAAATACTCCTTTGGCTTATTCTACATACCTGGACTACTCGCCGCCTTAGTCACCGCCACCAAACCTGGGAAATTGGGTCGTCAAGTCTGGCTAGAAACAACTGTAGTCCTGGGTATCTACGCCGCTGTCTTGCTTTTATGGATTCTGGTCACGGATCGAGCAACAATGTGGATGTTCTTTACCAATCACCCCAGCTACGTGGATGTTTGGTCGGTCGAGAATTTTCTCTACTACCCCATTGTCTGGCTTAACGAATACTCAACTAAAAAGCCAGTCGGACTTCTTTCCCTCACCTTCGCCGTCATCGGCGCTGTTCGCTATTGGAAACATCTACCGATGCGGGTGGCAGTTTGGTCTGTTTTGGCTGCAACCGTCGTACTCGGGATTTCAACGACCAACTCTCAACGACATATACTGGTTATCGCACCGGCAATCTGGATGCTGGCTGGACTTGGACTCGTCAAGGTATTGCAATGGCTTGGTCGTAGAACACAGACTCGCCCCTTCGTTGTCGGTACAATCGGATTGATTTGGGCTTTACTGATTGTTTGTGCCATAGAACCTGCTTCACAGCTACACGCTCGATTGATAAAAGTGTTTGAAGGGTTACCCGTCTATGCCGAAATGCAGGAGTTCGGACTGCAAGGCGTTGACCTAAATCAACCTGTTCTGCTACTCGGATTCAATACTGATCAATATAATTTATTGGCTATTCGCTGGCGTGCCGCCGTACTTTCTGGCAAACGCTTAGAGGATCTCAACATTGATCAGTTTCCCTTTGAACAGCGTGAAATTTATCTGCGACGCACAGGTCGCAAGCCTCAGAAAGTTAGCGTTGATCCCAGTTTTCCCCGCCAACCCTTGGATGCTATTCTCGATAGTGGCTATTACGCTTACATGATTGAGACTCGTAATCTGCAAGAGCAATCCAGCATTCTCCATTCTGAGCAACATTCACTGGTTAATTACCCTACGGTTGCCCAGCAATTCTATCCCTGGTTAGTCACTGTTTACAAGATAGAAAATTAAGACTATTGGTTTAATTCGTGAACGGAATCATCAATATGCTGGCTGGCTTACCTTTACTCTCAGATCTCAAATATTATCAGGAATCTTTCTCTCCATGTTGATATCGTTAGATACCTAGGACTACAGGATTTTATTACGCCGATTACGGGGATTAGCCACAAATTAATCAGTATAATTCATTCCGTTTTGGGCGTTGACATGAATGATCCGCGAACGACCTGGCCCCTAAACTCCTATACAGTTCCGGGTCTATCGTTTGATGAAAATGTTGCCGGAAATCCCCTGCATCTATTACTCATTGCTTTAGCGATTATAGTTTTTGTGTTTAACAAGGAATTGAGGGTAAAAAACAATGTAATCGGTTATGTATTGGCATTAATTGGTGGCTTCTTACTCCTTTGTTGGATGCTAAAAATCCAACCTTATCAAAGTCGCCATCATCTTTCGCTATTTGTCCTATTTTCGTCTTTTGTCGGTTTAGTTTTTAACAAAAGCTGGAATCGTCATGTTCTAATGATTCTGGCTGTGATTACGCTCGTAGCATCAATTCCCTTTATGGTTAATAATAAATACCGACCGATTGCTGCCGAGCAAAATATATTTAATACCAGCCGCAATGAACTGTACTTTGCTAATCGTAAATATCTCAAAGAACCCTATTTCGCGACCGCTGATTTTCTCAAAAAACAAAACTGTGAAACGATTGGGTTATCTTTAGGAGGTACAGCCGTACCATCGGGGACGTATTGGGAATATCCATTTTGGGTACTTTTGCAGGAAAACAATTCTAAAACTATTCAGGTTCAGCATATTTTACATCCGGATAATCGCTCGAATGTCAAATCTAAGATATATCCCCACAATAATTTTAATCCCTGTGCCATTATTGCGGTTAGAAGTAGTAAAGAGGAACCCGTTAAAGAAATGGTGGTTCAGAGTAGCACTTATGTCAGCGCTTGGTCAGCTAACTCGGATCAGATAAATGTGTTAATTAAATAAAGATAGGGGAGAATGTGAAAGAATTAGATTGACCGCTGAGGCTGATATTTTCCTGGAAAGAAGGGCAGGTTGTATTGAAGATTTATTGGTGAATATCTGAATTTAGGGGCTAAACCCGCCCCGACAATTTACCCAAGACTTATGAGTGATGACTGGCTCGATACTCTAGGGCATAGTAGTATCAAGATGAGTGTTTCCTGATCTTTTCCAGATATCCCGTGATTACCAACTCCGTTGACGCCATTCTGAACCGCGCCTTAGCTGGTGAAGACATTTCTCCAGAGGAAGGTGTGATTCTCCTCCAGCAAACTGAACCGACTGCTGTGGCGGCGATTCAGGAAACGGCTGACCAATTGCGCCATCACCAAGCAGGCGATCGCGTCACCTACGTGATTAACCGTAATATCAACTTTACCAATATTTGTACTCAGCACTGTAGTTTCTGTGCCTTTCGTCGCGATGGGGGTACAGAGGGGGCGTATTGGCTAGATTGGGGGCAAATTCTGGAAAAGACAGAGGATGCAGTACAACGGGGGGCGACAGAAATTTGTATGCAGGGGGGATTGAACCCGGAAGCCACTATTAATGGTGCGGCTTTACCCTATTATCTGGAATTGGTGAAAACGATTAAGCAAGCATTTCCTCAATTACATCTCCATGCGTTCTCTCCCCAGGAAGTCCAATTTATCGCTGAACAAGATGGATTGAGTTACGCTGAGGTCATTGCTGAACTGCAAAAGGCTGGGGTTGGTTCCATGCCTGGAACGGCGGCTGAGGTTTTAGATGACGAAGTGCGGCGCATCCTTTGTCCGGAAAAGACAAATACAACAACCTGGTTAGACATTGTGGGAACGGCGCATCGATTGGGAATGCCAACAACTAGCACAATGCTTTCCGGTCATATTGAAACGAACCAACAGCAGATGGGGCATTTAGCCAAGCTGCGATCGCTTCAGCAACGAACTCGCGCTCAAGGCTATCAGGGCCATATCACAGAGTTTATTCTACTGCCTTTTGTTGGTCAAGATGCCCCTAAACCGTTGCGTCAGCGTGTGGGGCGAGATCAACCGATTCTCCAAGATGCCCTATTATTAACGGCGGTGACGCGAATTTTCCTGGGTAATTGGATTTCCAACCATCAACCAAGCTGGGTGAAATTGGGTTTGGCTGGTGCGAAGGAAGCTCTCAGATGGGGCTGTAATGACATTGGCGGCACGTTAATGGAAGAACATATCACCACCATGGCAGGCGCTCAAGGGGGAACCTGTATGGAAGTCGAGACTCTCCAGAAAGCGATTCATTCGCTAGGGCGTTCTTATCAGCAACGAGATACCCTTTATCGACCGATACTACAGCAGGTTTCAGATACTGTAGGGGCTCACGTCTGTCATTGATGTCAACTTAAGCTCAAAAGCAGGGGTTAGCGGAGTAGCGTATTGTAATTGGTCGGTTGGGTTGGCGCATGTTACCCAATAGAATATAGGGCTAAAGCCCTTACTACAAGCCGACGCGATCGCATTATGTATGATTGAACTGAATTACTGGGAAATCGCCACTGATTCAGGTTGTTTAGATAAGCGCCCATCTTCCATATAAATAATCCGATCCGCAATATCCAAAATGCGATTATCGTGAGTTACAAGCAAGATTGTACACCCCTGTTGCTTGGCTAAATCATGCATAATATCAACCACATCTCGTCCCGATTTTTTATCCAAGGCGGCAGTGGGTTCATCAGCCAACACGATTTGGGGACGGCTGACAAGAGCGCGGGCGATCGCGACGCGCTGTTTTTGTCCACCTGATAGATCGGCTGGGTAATAATTGATTCGCTCTTCTAAACCCACCTGCTTGAGCATCTCCGCCGCCCGATGGTGGCGTTCTGGCTTGGAAAAGATGCCATGAACTTCTAACCCCATTTGCACGTTCTCAAGCGCGGTTAAGCTGCCGTGTAAGTTGTGGGCTTGGAAAATATAACCATTGTGTCGTCTTGCCTGTACCAAACTATTTTGGCTAGCTTGACAAAGTTCTTGTCCTAATACGTTTAGACTGCCTGACTGAGCCGATCGCAAGCCGCCTAATAAAGTCAGTAGCGTGGTTTTCCCCGATCCAGAAGGACCTGTCATAATCACAATCTCGCCAGCAAAAATCTCTAAATTGATGTCGAATAACACCTGCTTTTGCAGTTTCCCTGTGCCAAAGTAGTGGTTAAGTTGATGAATAGAAATTACGGGTTGATTAGTCATTTGCCATTCGTCATTCGTCATTTGTCAGGGAACAGTTAACAGGTAAGGTAGAGTTTTGAGTTAACTTCCCCATCTTCCCCATCTTCCCCATCTCCCCCTGCTCCCCCTGCTCCCTCTGCTCCCTCTGCTCCCCCTGCTCCCCCTGCTCCCCCTGCTCCCTCTGCTCCCCCTGCTCCCCCTGCTTCCCATGCTTTAAAAAATATCAGCCGGATCAGCAGCTTGGAGTCGGCGAGTCGCGATCGCACCTGATGCACCACACATGACAAATGTCAGCAGAAGCACAAAAATAGTCCGACTCAACGGCATTGCCAAAGGCAGGGCGGTTGCAGCCGCTGTAACTTGATAAGCCGCTAATGCGATCGCTAAACCGGGTATAAACCCCAACACCGATAAAATTAGCGCTTCTTCAAAAATTACCCCTAACAAGTAAGTATTCCGATAACCCATTGCCTTAAACGTGGCATACTCTTCCAAGTGACTATTCACATCCGTCGAAAGCACTTGGTAGACAATCACCGTACCCACAATCAAGCCCATCACGGTACCTAAGCCAAAGACAAACCCAATCGGTGATCTCGATTGAATATAAGCGATCTCAAAATCTACATAACCCTGACTCGTCAGCACCTGCACATCTTCCGGTAACCGCGCTGCTAAAGCGTCTCTCACCTGTTCGGGCTCATACCCCGGATGCAGACGAATTAACCCCAAGCTTACCGATCCAGCATCCCGTTTGGGAAATAGCCGCAGAAAGTTTTGATCGCTGGTAATTAATGCGCCATCATCAGCAAAAGATGCACCGACTTGGAATAATCCGGCTATGGTTACGGTTCGCTGTCCAATTTCTGTGGTGGGTGACTCTCCCTGTTGAATCCGGGTAATCATGTCCTGGTATTCACCCCGCGAGGCTTGGTCAAATAAAACGGTATCGGGTAGCTGAATCATGTCGAGTTGCTGATTAACTTCAGGTAAATTAAAGGCAGGTCGATCCGGGTTTTGTCCGATCAGCAGCATCGATGTCTTCTTGCGAGTTTGGGGATTTCGCCATTGTACTGAGCCAAGGTACAATTCATCGGCAGAGGCGACTCCCGGCACGTCTTGAGCTTGGTAAAGTCGCCGTCGGGTAAAGGTTCGTAATTGTCCAAAGTTCTGAGCTTGCGTGCTAATTAAGACCAAATCGGCTTGTAGGGTGCGAGGATATTGGGTATTTGTTCTGTAAAGGGCAGCAGCAAATCCCAGTTGCATGAAAATAAGCACATCGGCAAAGGTAATTCCTGCGATCGCGGTTAATAGCCGCATTCGGTCATGCTTAAGCTGAAGTAGCCCTAGGGGAGTGCGTTGTTGTAATGTTTTGATGAAGCCAAGCATGGTTTCTTATTAGGGGTTGCTGAATAAAGATTGTGGTGAGGGGAAGCTGGGGAAGCTGGAGATCTTTTGTAGGGGCGGGTTTTACAACTAACGTTTCATTTTCTCCCTGATATAACTAAACCCGCCCCGACCTAACCGTTCAATTATCACAAATGACGTAGCTTGCTTCTCGCTTCGCGAGTATGACAAATGACAAATTACTCAGTTTGAATCGTGACTGTAACTTGTAAATTGCTCAATCTTGCCACGTTCTGACTTGAGTTGGGATCAAGACGAATGTGAACTTCAACGACTTTGGCATCAATGTTGGCGGCGGGATCTTCATCAACAACCTGTTGTTGCTCGACTTGTAAGCCAATCCGCTCGACTGTACCCTGGAGTGAGTTAGGAATGACGGGTGATGTAATTGTGGCAGGTTGACCCTCCTGAACCTTGAGAATGTCACTTTGGTAAACTTCCGCGATCGCTTTCATCTGCTGAGTCTGCCCTAGAGTGACGATGCCCTGATCGGCTATTTTTTCACCTGGATAGGTGTGAATCTTAATAATTTGACCCGCACGGGGCGATCGCACTTCGGCTTGCTCTAAATTGGCTTGGGCTTCGACAACAGTGGCTTTTGCTGATTGCACTTCTGCCTCGGCTGCTTCTAAGTCTACAGGACGCACCTCAGCGAGTCGATCCAGGGTGGCTTGTGCCTGTTGAATTTGCTCTTGACTGGTTGTCTCAATCCGCCCTAACTCCGCTTGAGCCTGCTGAACCTGTTGTTGAGCCGTGATGTAAGCCAGCCGCTTGGCATCCCGTTGAGAGGCGGAGACAGCACCCTGCTGATACAAGGATTCGTATCGCTCATATTCAAGACGAGCATTTTGTACTTCTGCCTCCAGCCGCTCCACCGCCGCCCGTTGAGCCGCCAAACTCCCAGTTCTATCTGCCTGAAGTCGGGCAATTTCAGCACGCTGGGCTTGCAGTTCACCCGTTTTGGCTCCAGCTTTTACCTGTGCCAGTTTTGCCTGAGCGACGCGAACCTGATTTTCGGCTTTTTGGAGAGATGCCTGTAAGCGATCGCGGTTATCTAAAATCGCAATAATCTGTCCGGTTTGGACGCGATCGCCTTCCTCAACCAATAGTTTCTCAATTCGGCTTGCCTGAATTGAGGTTGACGCCGTGAGGTTAATCATTTCTCCGGCTGGCTCCAACCGCCCCAATGCTGTCACCGTTGTGATTTCAGGCGCAACTGAGACTTCCGTTTGAGCCTCCCGCATCTGAGCCGCTCGAAATTGCCAGAGTCCCCATCCCGTTCCCGCTAGCCCCACAATGGCGACGCCAAGAAACGCCAGCCAACGACGGGGTGATTGGGTTGATCCTGCCTGATGGTTTAACAGATCTAAGCTCATGGGCATTCTCCCATCAGAGAAAAGTGTTATCTGTATATGTTTATATTTTACTAAACCGTTTAGTAAAATATAAACATGGATCGGGCAACCTATCTTTTTCCCCCTGAGCCAAAGGCAGGATAAAAACTCTCGCACTTTCGGGGCGGGCGCGAGTCACATCTAGGTTAGTGAAAAAAGGATAGTCGTATAGCAGTCGCCAAGGCGATTAGGACAAAGGAAGGTGCTGAGACCTTGACCAGTCAATCTTTTCCCTTCTGCCTTCTTAAAACCCGCCCCTACACATTCAAAACCCAAAACTTAATCCGATGGTAAATCGTTCCACTCCACCCCAGTCATCCAACCCAGAAAAACCCGATAAAGCCCAAGCGATTTTGGCAGGTGCCCTGCCAGTGTTTACCAAGCATGGATATGCAGCGGCGAGTATGGATCGGATTGCATCGGCAGCAGGAGTATCCAAACCCACGCTGTATAACTACTTTCAAGATAAACAGGGATTATTTATCGCCTTGATCCACCAACTCACCCAAAACAACAGTCAGCTCATTCTGAGTTTGCCCACTGAGCCGGACTTGCAAACGCCTCCTGAGCAGGTTCTGCGTCAAATGGCAACGGCGGTACTCGAAGAGTTTGCGAACAATCCAGCGCTGTTAACCTTGATGCGGTTAATCATCGGTGAGTCTGAGCGGTTTCCGGAGTTGGCTCAAACCCATGTACGCGAAATTATCAAACCCCTCATGGAACGGCTGTCCTTATACCTAGCCTCCCAACCCCAACTCAAATTATCCGATCCCGTCGTCGCCGCCCGGATTTTTACCGGATCTCTGGTGCATTACCTGATCATTCAAAACATCCTACATGGTAGTGAAATTTTACCCTTAGAGCGCGATCGCATGGTCAATGGTCTAATTCAGCTATTAACGGCTGGGGAAGCTGAGGGAGCAGTGTAGAGACGTGCCATGGCACGTCTGGGAGCTGGGGATGGGGAAGCTGAGGGAGCTGGTTAGTTATTTTTGCCGGGATGCACTAGATGCTGCTGATTGCTTGTGTCAAGCTTGATTGAGATGCTCTAATCTTGACCTAGTTTGCCAACCTCACAGATAAGCGATTATTCTGCCTATGGTGACTCTACTCAATGTAAGCAAAATAATTTTTTTTAGACTAAAGACCCAACTTTAAACTTATGCCAACGTTTCGTGATTTTGTAGCTCTAGGTGTGGGGACTGCGATCGCTCTGATCTATACAAAACCAAGCGCCTCTCAAGATTTACCGTCGCCGCTTAGCTTTCAACGTCAAGCCCCGACTCATCAACGTGATCGGGTAACCCAGAGAGGATTGACAGACGTGGCTCCCCCATCGACTGAAGAGAACTTACTCGTTGATGCGGATGATGACCGACCAAAGGTAGAGGACACAGAGCAGATACCAGAAGGGATTGATCGCGATGCCTTCAGCACGAGCTTAGGCGCGATCAAAAGGGAGCAAGGGCTTCATTCCCCCCGGAATAGGACAGAGGAATCAACCTATGCTCAGACAAGTGAGTCCTTGAACTCTACAAGTGAACCCATAACCTCTGAGACTGAACATTTCCCCAATTCCACAGAACTGGCTCAAGACTCTAAGCAACTCGTTACCCAACAGCCAGAGAATTCGATTGGTCAAACCCCTGAATCCATTCCCTCCCTTCCCACGCTAGAGGAACCCGAAACAGAAACACCTTCACCCGACTTTCTCACACCAGAGATCGAATCTGTGCCGATACCGTCTACCACTCCTGATTTACCGATATCAGAATTGCTCAATCCCAGTGCTAATCCATTGCTGTTTCCCACCGAAGTTGAAGAAGTCCAAGTGCAAACGACTCAGCCAATTACCCTAGAACAGGCAATAGAATTGGCACGGCGTAACAATCAAGAGTTACAAATCGCTAGACTTCAGTTAGAACGAACGGAGTTTGCGCTGCAAGAAGCCCTAGCTGCCGAATTTCCATCGATTAGTGCCATTGCCGAATTTATCCGAACCGAGTCGGAAACAGGAGGTCAGCAAGGTTTTTTACAAGAGCTACTGGGTCAGACGAATCGGACAATCACATCGACAAACTTTGATACCAGACTGGAATTAAATTATGCAGCTTATACGGCTGGGCGTCGTCCTGCGGCTATTCAAGCTGCCGAACAACAGGTACGCTTCCAACAACTGGGTGTAGAAAGCATCCTGGCAGATTTACGACTAAATGTCACTAGGACTTACTACGATTTGCAACAGGCAGATGCCGAAGTCGAAATTAGCCAAGCGGCGGTTAATGATGCGGCTCGCAGTCTACGGGATGCCCAGTTACTCGAACAAGCTGGCTTAGGAACTCGATTTGAAGTGTTGCAGGCGCAGGTAGAACTCGCCAATAATAATCAAGCGTTAACCAACGCCATCAGTCAGCAACGCATTGCCCGCCGCCAAATTGCACAATTGTTGAGTTTGGATCAGCAGGTGGGAATTTCTGCGGCTGATCCCATAGATGTGGCAGGGGACTGGGAACTTTCCCTAGAAGAAAGCATTATTTTAGCCCTGAAAAACCGGGCGGAGTTAGAACAGCAACTGGCACAACGCAATATCAATGAACAACAACGGCGCATTGCTCTAGCGGACAATAAACCCCAGGTGAATCTGTTTGCCCAATATAATATTTCCACCCAGTTGGATGATAGTGATGGTCCGACAGATGGCTTAACGTTAGGAGCGCGGCTCCAGTGGAATTTCTTTGATGGGGGAGCCGCAAAAGCCAGAGCCAGACAAGCCGAAGCGGATGTGGCGATCGCGGAATCCAATTTTGCCAATGAGCGTGACCAAATTCGCCTTGAGGTTGAACAAGCTTTTTTCCAGTTAACAGCTAGCCAGGAGAATATTCAAACGGCATCTTTTGCCCTAGAACAAGCACAAGAAAGCTTACGACTGGCACGATTACGATTTGGCGCTGGGGTTGGTACTCAAACTGATGTAATTAATCAGCAAACCGCATTAACTCGCTCCAGAGTCAACTTATTGACGGCAATACTAGACTACAACCGAGCGCTAGCCACCCTGCAACGTGCTATTAGTAATCTGCCCAATAGTATTCTTTTTGATGTGCCGTAGTCGTCATTCGTCATTCGTCATTCGTCATTCGTCATTTGTCATTCGTCATTTGTAAATTTTATTCCCTATCTCCCCCAGCTCCCCCAGCTCCCCCAGCTCCCTCTAGGGGACAATTTCGGTGACGACGCGATCGCTCGATCCACTCCTGACGATCATGCTCTGATCCTGTAATTTACCCACGGCTGTGGCTCCGGTGACATTAAAGGGGGGATCAACTTGTTTATAAATCACATTTCCTGACGCCTGCATATTCTGAGTGGGAATGTCCCACCTAACCTGATTGGCGTAGAGTTCGGCTTGATTGCGACTACCCACACCTTGGACACCCCCCTTTAAATTGGCGACTTCGCTCTCTAAATCTACCTGTCCCTGATTCGCCGTAATCACCACTTTCTCCTCCTGATGGACAATCTGAACAGGCTGATTTGAGCGGACTGTTTCCGCCTTGACATCCCAGATTGCCTCATTGCTGGATATTAAAATTGGGGGATCAATCGATGTAAGCTGAACATCTTTTTTTAGGATCGCGACTTTGGTTTTGAGGTTATAGTCCGTCTGGTTAGCGACTACGCGATCGGTCACAGTGTTATCCTTGTACCGTTCCGTTTGAGTCCGTTGATCCCCAATTAACTTTTGCCCTTTGATTTGCCAAAGTAACTGCTCTGTTTTCAGTTGCACATTGGGATCTTTCGAGATTGCTTGAACCGAGCCTTTCAGTTCCATTTGCTCTTGGCGTGTTAAATACTGTCCTTCATTAGCTGTGACCTCGATTTGTTCAGGATGGCGTCCCTCTAAGTTTCGGCGTACCACTAACAACTCATCCTGGGGTAACCATTCCAACTCCTCACCCTTGAAAACCGCGCCATTTCGGGTATCGGTCGCCGTAATATCTCCTCGCAGAAAGATTTGTTTCCCATCTTCCCGAACTTCCCCACTCTTGGCTGATACTTTTAAAATAACCTTTCCATCCTGAAATAAATCACCGATGGGCTGTTCAACTTTAGCTATTTTTTTGTCTTTAGTATAGGTTGCTTGGTTAGCTTTTACCCGCCATAAAGGACGACCTTGTTCATCAGCTTGCTCCAAGGTGACATTGTTGAATACAAGAGATCCTTCAATATCGGTAGACTCTGTATCTTGTTGAATTTTCTTGACAGTTTGACTGTCAGTCTGACAACCGAAGAGTGGAGCATAAGCCAATAGACAGAGGCTCACCGCAAAACATCGTTTCCAACTCAAAATCATTGGAGCTAGCTTCGTGAAATTTTGATAATGAGTCATTAGTCCTTATCGCTAAAAACTTAGGACTAATGACTCATAACTCATGAATTCAAATTCGGGTATTCTTAGCGATCAAGATGCTCGCATTACCAGAATTTCGCCATTGCCATTATTGACAATAACGTTTCAATGACGAACAGCTTAATGACCCATGGAAGGATCTCCGGGATCATCCATCATACCAATACCGGATAAAGGACGATAGGTATAGTTTTGTCGCGGAGATTTGCGGATACTTTCTTGAATCTGATCCAGATCAA